>JABZMB010000025.1 GCA_015256455.1 Solobacterium sp.
AAGTATTACAGAAGGGTTATCGTATAAAGGACCGTCTGCTAAGAGCAGCAATGGTCAAGGTTAGTGAATAACTAGGAGGAAGATAAACATGAGCAAGATTATTGGTATTGATTTAGGAACAACAAATAGCTGCGTATCCGTTATGGAAGGTGGCGAAGCAAAAGTAATCCCAAATCCAGAAGGAAACCGCACAACACCATCTGTAGTAGCATTTAAGAATGGTGAACGCATTGTTGGTGATGCGGCTAAGCGTCAATTAATTACAAATAAGGATACAGTATATTCCATTAAGCGTTTAATGGGTACAGACAAAAAAGTAACATTAGAAGGTAAGGAATATACACCACAGGAAATCTCTGCAATGATTCTTACATATTTAAAGAGTTATGCAGAAGCTTACTTAGGTGAGAAGGTAGAAAAGGCTGTTATTACAGTACCTGCATACTTCAACGATGCACAGCGTCAAGCAACAAAGGATGCTGGTAAGATTGCTGGTTTGGATGTAGTACGTATTATTAACGAGCCAACTGCATCCGCACTTGCGTTTGGTTCAGATAAAGAAACATCTAAGGAACAAAAGATCTTAGTATATGACTTAGGTGGTGGTACATTCGATGTATCTATCTTGGATATTGCGGATGGTACATTTGAAGTATTATCTACAAATGGTGATACACACTTAGGTGGTGATGACTTCGATGAAGCTATCATCAACTGGTTAGCAGATAACTTCAAGCGTGAAAATAACATCGATTTAAGACAAGATAAGATGGCTTTACAGAGATTAAAGGAAGCTGCTGAAAAGGCTAAGAAGGACTTATCTGGTATGGTACAGACACAGATTTCCCTACCATTTATCTCCGCAGGTCCTGCAGGTCCATTACACTTAGAAGCTACATTAACACGTGCACAGTTTAATGAAATGACAAAGGGACTTGTTGAAAGAACATTGGTTCCAGTACGTCAAGCATTAAAGGATGCAGGTCTAACAGCAAATGATATTCATCAGGTATTACTTGTAGGTGGTTCTACACGTATTCCAGCTGTTCAAGAAGCAATTAAGAATGAATTAGGTAAGGAACCTAACAAGTCTGTTAACCCAGATGAATGCGTATCTTTAGGTGCTGCTATTCAGGGTGGTGTTATCGCTGGTGATGTTAAGGACGTATTATTACTTGACGTTACTCCACTTTCATTAGGTATTGAAACAATGGGTGGTGTTATGACAGTTCTTATCCCTCGTAACACAACAATCCCAACAAGTAAGTCACAGATTTTCTCAACAGCTGCAGATAACCAACCAGCTGTAGATATTCATGTATTACAGGGTGAAAGACCAATGGCACAGGATAACAAGACACTTGGTAACTTCCAGTTAGATGGTATTGCCCCAGCAAGACGTGGTGTCCCACAGATTGAAGTAACATTCGATATCGACGTAAACGGTATTGTACACGTTACAGCTGTTGATAAGGCAACAAATAAGAAACAATCTATTACGATTACAAACTCTTCTGGTCTAAGTGAAGATGAAATTGACCGCATGGTTAAGGAAGCTGAAGCTCACAAGGCAGAAGATGACAAACGTAAAGAAGAAATCGAGACAAAGAATCGTGCTGAAGCTTTCATTCACCAGATTGATGAAACATTGCAGAATGAAAATGCAAATGTAACTGAAGAACAGAAGGCTGAAGTGAAGAAGTTACGTGATGAATTACAAGAAGCTATCGATAAGAATGATACAGAAGGCTTAAAGACTAAGTTAGATGCTCTTGAAAAGGCAGCTAATGATATGGCTCAAGCTATGTATCAAAGTCAGGCAGGTCAACAGGCTGCTGGTGATACTGCAGGTAATTCAACAAGCGCAAACGACGATGTTGTTGACGCAGACTTCCAAGAAAAGAAGTAAAGTTTGAAAGGAATGCGGGGCTTGTTTCCGCATTCTTTTAAGAGAAGAAAGGGCTAAAAGATATGGCTGAAAAAAGAGATTATTATGAGGTGTTAGGAATATCCAAAGGAGCAAGCGATGCGGAAATTAAAAAAGCCTATCGTTCGTTAGCCAAAAAATACCACCCTGATGTAAATAAAGAAGCAGATGCAGAAGCTAAGTTTAAAGAAATTAATGAAGCTTACGAAGTATTAAGTGATCCACAAAAGCGCCAGACATATGATCAGTTTGGCTTTGCGGGAATGAACGGTTCTCAAGCAGGTGGAGGCTTCGGTGGTTTTGGCGGTGGATTTAACGCTGGTGGATTTGATGATCTCAACGATATCTTCTCCTCATTCTTCGGTGGAGGTATGGGTGGATTCAGTACTGGATCACGTCGTTCCAGTAATGGACCACGCAAGGGTGAAGACCGATACATGCGCATGAATATCTCATTTATGGACGCATGTTTTGGTAAGACTGAGACCATCTCATTAACAGTTGAAGAACAATGTGACCAATGTCATGGTACAGGTGCAGCTTCTCCAAGTGATGTAGAAACCTGTCCAACCTGTCATGGCTCTGGTAGTGTTGTGACACAACAACGTACAGCGTTTGGTGTATTCCAATCACAGAGTGTATGTCCAGACTGTCATGGTACTGGTAAGAAAATTCGTAAAGTGTGTCCAAAATGTGGTGGCACAGGTTACGAGAAGAAGCGTATTAGCGTAGATGTAAAGATTCCTGCAGGTATCCAAACAGGACAGCAGTTGCGTGTATCCGGTAAGGGTGAACGTGGCTATAACGGTGGTCCAAACGGTGACTTATACCTAGAGATCAATGTATTACCACACGAGAGTTTTGAGCGTGATGGTAAAGATATCTACCTTGATATTCCAGTCAGTGCAGTTGATGCGACATTGGGTGTTAGTATAGATGTTCCTACGATCCATGGCGATGTTACGATGAAGATTCCAGCAGGTACTCAAGATGGCACAAGAATGCGTCTAAAGGGTAAGGGTACTGCAGATCTACATGGTGGTAGAGATGGTGACCAAATCGTTACAGTACGCATTACAGTAGAAAAATCACTCTCACGTAAAGAACGTGAACTATATGAACAGTTACAAGAGTTACAAAATTCCAGTAAAGGTGAAACAGCCTGGGACAAGTTTAAGAAGAAATTCATATAAGTAATAGGCATCACCTATCAAAGGAGGTGTTACGATGAACATTGAGCAGATGACAGAAATCTTGCAAAATATCATCATGCAAGCAGTACAGCTTGCACAAGAAAAACAAAGTCCTGATATTAAGCCTGAGCATATTCTCTATGCAATGGTCAATGACGATAGCCTAGAGGGTATTTGGCAAAGGTTACATATCAGTCAAGAAGAATTAAGAAGTTTTATCGAACAAGCACTCACAAGAATTCCAACAGTCAGTGGTTCTACACAACCGCAGCTATCAAATGATGTCATGCAAGCATATAACCATGCATTAAAACGCATGGAGAAACAAAACGATAGCTACATGAGTACTGTTACATTCTTACTTGGCTTGTTTGATACTAAGGCTACGATTATCGAGCAAATCAAACAACAGTTTCATATCACAACAAGTGATATAGAAAAAGCAGAAGAAGAAAGAAGAGGAGGGATGACCATGGATGAAAAGACTAATGAAAGCCAACTCGATGCATTAAGCAAATATGGACATGATTTAGTCAAAGAAGTAAAAGACGGAAAGATTGATCCAGTCATCGGAAGAGATGAAGAAATTCGTAGAGTTATCGAGATTCTTTCACGTAAGACAAAAAACAATCCAGTCCTCATTGGTGAACCTGGCGTAGGTAAGACCGCAATCGTAGAAGGTCTTGCATGGCGTATTATGCAAGGGGATGTACCACTTGGACTCAAAGATAAGAAATTAATTGAACTTGATATGGGTGCACTGATTGCTGGTGCGAAATATCGTGGTGAATTTGAAGAGCGCTTAAAGGGTGTACTCAAACAGGTACAACAGGCAGATGGTGGAATTATCTTATTCATTGATGAGATTCATAATCTTGTTGGTGCAGGTAAGACAGAAGGCTCTATGGATGCCGCAAACCTATTAAAGCCAATGCTTGCAAGAGGTGAACTCAAGTGTATTGGTGCGACTACATTCGATGAATATCGTAAGTACATTGAAAAGGATAGAGCTTTGGAGCGTCGTTTCCAAAAGATTATGGTACAAGAGCCATCTGTTGAAGATACAATTAGTATCTTACGTGGACTCAAAGACCGCTTTGAATCACACCATGGTGTTCGTATCAAAGATGAAGCGATTATCGCAGCCGCAACACTATCCAATCGTTATATCACAGATCGTTTCTTACCAGATAAGGCAATCGATTTAATCGATGAAGCTTGTGCAACGATTCGTGTTGAAATGGATTCGATGCCTGCAGAGTTAGATGAACTCTCTAGACGTATTATGACTTTACAGATTGAGGAAACTTCTCTCAAGGAAGAAACAGATCTGAAGGCCAAAGATCGTTTAGAAGAAATCCGTAAGGAACTTGCAGATCTTAAGGAAGAGCAGACTGCAAAACTCTCTAAGTGGCAAGCTGAAAAGAGTGAAGCAGATGAAATTAAGAACTATAAAGAAGAACTTGAGAAGGCTAAGCTTGCATTAACACAAGCAGAAAACGCAGCCAACTATGAAACAGCTGCGAAGCTCAAATACGAAACGATTCCAAATCTAGCAAAGAAGATTAACGAAGCAGATGTTGAAAAGGCTGATGCGATGGTACATCAGGTTGTCGATGAAGATATGATTGCGAAGATTGTATCCCAATGGACACATATCGAAGTATCACGCTTGATGAGTACAGAAAGACAAAAGATTCTACATCTTCCAGAAGCACTTTCAAAACGTGTTATGGGACAACCAGATGCCTTACGTCTTGTGTCAGACGCAATCATGCGTTCAAAGGCAAATATCCAAGATGAAAATCGTCCATTAGGTTCCTTTATGTTCCTAGGTCCAACAGGTGTTGGTAAGACAGAAGTTGCTAAGGCATTAGCACAACAACTATTTGATGATGAATCCAAGATTGTACGTATCGATATGTCTGAATACATGGAGAAGTTCTCTGTATCTAGACTGGTTGGTGCGCCTCCAGGATATGTTGGATATGAAGAGGGTGGACAGTTAACAGAAGCAGTACGTCGTTCACCATACTCCATTGTGCTATTAGATGAAATCGAAAAAGCACATCCAGATGTATTCAACATCCTATTACAGATTTTGGATGATGGACGTATCACAGACTCGAAGGGTGTAACAGTAGACTTTACGAATACGATTATCATCATGACAAGTAACTTAGGTAGTCAATACGCTTTCGATGATGACCCAGAACATCGTGAAGAGCACTACATGAGTGAAGTACACAAGTTCTTTAAACCAGAGTTTATCAACCGTATTGATGAAATCATCGTCTTTAATGCATTAGGTAATGATGTATTAGCACAGATTGCTGAGAAATTCTTAGCACAGTTACGCAATCGTTTGAAAGATCGTGATATTAATCTTACTGTTAGTGATAGTGCAATGAAGCGTATCATTGCTTGTGGTGTAGATCCACTTTACGGTGCTAGACCAATGAAACGTCATATTCAACGTGAAATTGAGACAGCAGTTGCGAAGGCGATTCTAGAAAACCCAGATATTAATGGCAAGACAATTCACGTCGATGCAAACGATGAGAAGTATATCGTTACTGTAAAATAAATAGTGGAGAATACTAATTTGAATTGGTTAGTATTCTCTTTTTTATTGTTTTTGATTATCGAAATTGTGGTATAACTGAACTAACGTATTTATAAAAATTACCTAGGAGGACCAAGTATGAAAAGGCTGATTAAACTGATTGTAACGATTCTTACCATAATAGGATTAATAGTATTCATCAGCTTTGTAAATCATAAGATAAAACTAAAAGATGAGGATGCCTTATTCAAGACAAATGGGAAGATTGTTGAAGTTGATGGACATCATATGAATGTTTATCTTTCAGGTAATCCTAATAGTGATTTTACGCTAGTGTTTATGTCTGGGGCAGGGACATGTTCACCAACTCTCGATTTTAAAACGTTATATTCACTATTTGAAAAAGACTATCAAATAGCGGTTGTTGAAAAAGCTGGTTATGGCTTTAGTGATATCAGCGATATAAGTAGAGACATCGATACGATCTTGTTTGAAACTAGAGAATCACTAAATCAAGCAGGGGTGACTAATCATAAATACATTTTATTTCCACATTCTATGTCAGGTATTGAAGCACTATATTGGGCAAACAAATATCCAGATGAAATCAAAGGAATTGTTGGATTGGATCTATCTGTCCCTGCAGCATATCAAAACATAAAAATAAATACGTTCTTGTTAAGTGCAGCGAAGTTTGGAGCGGATATAGGACTCACTAGATTTCTTCCATATCTTGTGGATTCCTCATCTGCAATCAAAGATGGAAACTTAACAGAGGAAGAAAAAGAATTATATAAAGTAATCTTCTATCGAAGAACTGCTACAACTTCTATGATCAATGAAGCGAAAATGATCAAAGCAAACGCAAAGAAATTAGAAGAGATAGATACGACTAATGTGCCGATGTTATTCTTTATCTCAAATGGCGATGGTACTGGTTATTCAAAAGAAGAGTGGAGAAGTTTTGGTGTTGGTTATTTAGCGAACAAACAGAATGGCAAATATCAGTTCTTAGATTGTTCTCATTATGTTCATAATATTGCATATCAACAGATCTTTGAAGAGAGTATCAAATTTATAAATCAATTAAAGTAAAAAGCAGTAAACCAAATTTGATTTACTGTTTTGAGTTGCTACGCTAATTACTTTTATTTAATTTTCTACTTCGATAAAGGTAAATTTATCAATTTGTAAATCTTAATAAATACCCATTGGGATCTTGTATTAAGAACTCGGTTTGCGTTTCTTCTGTACCATTAACTTGATATATGCTTCTGTTTAGTTCTCTGTATATTTCTAAATTTAAAGTTTTCACTAATTTATACAGCCCTTCAATATCATCAACGGCTATTGAAAAATTAATTCCTCTTCCCAAAGGATATATTAGCTCGCCTATATTCCAACCATTGTCATGAATTTGTTCAAACATAAATTGACTATCTTGAAAAGACATGAAAACGAATTTTTCTTCAGGACGTTCGTATTCAATCTTAAATCCTAAGTCATTATAAAACCTTTTGGTCTGTTCAATATCAAAAACCGATAACTCGGGAATCATCTTATTAAAATCCATATTCATTCCTTATTGTGCATTTTTTAGTACATTTAGAATTTTTTCTGTTTCATAGATTGCGTCATCAACTTGCTGGCTAGCATTGTTGATTTTGGATTGTACATAGAAATCAGAAATGAAGTTATCAAGAAGATAGTCTGTTACTTTCGCAAAAGTATCAATCTCAATATCAACTGTAATATAATCTCCTACATCTTGTAATTCACGGGTTAGATTCTCTAAAGCAACCTTTGCATATCTGATTTCTTCCTGTGCGTTTTCGATATGATTGTGCTTGATGATAGAGGTGATGAAACCACCTGCAAAGATATCAAATAAACCCCAGTTTCTTGCTTTCTTAAGGAATTTTTTTGCTTGATACAAGTGTTGTAGTGCATCTTCGGCTGCGAAGATGGCTTCTGTAATATCGTTTTCTAATGTATTCATAATTTTAGTTTACTCCTGTTTATCAGAAAGAAAAATAGTAACTATAGTAAATTCTTACGAATCCAGTTTGCGCATCCTTCTTGGAAGTAGTGGTCTGCATGGTCAGTCGCAATTTCTTTTAGACATGGCATTGCATTGCCCATTGCAACCTTTACACCTGCAACCTCTAGCATGGCTAAATCATTTTCGCCATCACCAATTGCACAAACTTGTTCTGGTAAGATATTCTCTCGTTCCATAATCATACGAAGGCCATTCCCTTTATCAATTCCATGTGGCTGTACTTCTAACCAGTTTGGATTGACAAAGAAGACGGAGTACTTATCCGTAGGAATCTCTTTGGCAAGTTTCTTGAGTGTGCTTGCAGTACCTGAGAAACAAACCTTGATGATATATTTATTTTCTAGGTTTTCAAGATTGAAATCGATATCTGCCTGTTGAATGCGACGGTGTTGAATGAAGTCACGTACTTGCATGCATAGACGGAAAATAGTTAATGCAATGTAGTTCTTTTTTGAACCAGTTGTAAGAAAATCTTTATCCGTCGAAGCCATTAAGATAACAGGGTACTTTTCCGCAAGTGGAAGCAGACCATGAATCTCTTCTTTTGTTAATACTGGAAGAGTTATATGTTCATTCTCTTTTACAAAGTAGATGTCTTGGCCATTGTTGGAAACGATATAGTCATAGATATCCTTTGGAAATCCATTCAGAATACGTTCATAATGACGGCCAGTACAGATTGCGACACGTGTACCTTGTGCTCTTAGCATACGTAACGTTTCTGTTGCGTATTGTGTTAAGTGCGCAGGGCGTGCAAATAATGTTCCATCTAAATCTGTCGCAAAGAGTTTAATGTCTTTTTTTATCATAGATGTATTTTAGTTTGTTCAAACAAGATTAGCAAGTAATACTGAATATATGAAATATCAAAAGAATTTGATGATGTGCTTATTCAGATTTGCTATGGTATAATGAAAATTGTTATTAGTATGTGAGGAAATGAAAATGAATCAGCCATTATTCTACGGAAACTTATTAGTTACATTAGCATTCGGCGCATTTGCAGGTTTGATGTTTTATCGCTTAGCCAATACAAAGGGAAAGATTAAGTATGCAGGAAGACAATGGGATGCGACGAAGATCACACTCATCGTAATTGTAGGTTTAACGTTAGTTTCTTTGATTGGTAATACAATTACTGTTTTTGATATCTTACGTGTTATCGTTATCATTGTTGCGATTGTTGCGTATTGGTTAGCGAAAGATGGTATTGGAGAAGAGGGTTATGTAACCAATGGTAAATTCCATGCATGGAAGGAACTCAGTGGTTATGATTATAAGGATGATAAGAAGTTCTTTAATCTATATCTAACATCATCTTCAAAGAAAGAAAGCACAAATGTAGAACTTGTAGAGTATGAGTTCGATCAGAAAGCAGATGTACTAGCTTTCATGAAGGAAAAAGTTGGTAATAAATATAAGCGTATGAAGAAGTGATTGTAATCAAGCAATCACTTTTTTTGACAAATAAGAAAAGTAGATTATAATATATATAGTCAAAATGACTATAAGGAGAAACCATGGAAGAAAGAAATGAACGTGGTGAAACGCTGAAAGAATTCCTTGCTCGCTATGATGAGACAAAGTATCGAAGGCCGAGTAATACTGTTGATATGATTTTATTAACAGTATTCAAGGGAAAGCTAAAGGTATTATTAGTCAAACGTAAGGATCATCCATTTATTCGTGATTGGGCTATGCCTGGTGGTTTTGTGAACTTTGATGAGGATCTGGATGCCGCGATGAAACGAGAATTAGAAGAGGAAACCAATCTTTTTGATTCTACGTACTTTAGACAATTATATACATTTGGAAATGCGGACCGTGATCCACGTACACGTGTGATTACGACAGTTTATTTGTCTATGACACCAGCCGAAAATATCAAAATGACATCTGCTGGTGACGATGCGATGGATACAGGTTGGTTCACGATCCAAAAGATCGCTACGACAACGGATGGTCATGAACGTAAGAGTGTACTTATGTTAGATGAAGAAGAAAAAGGAATTCATCTACGTTATGAAATTTATGATACTGCTTGTGATAACTATGTACAGACAAGATCCAAGTTACTAGATAGTTCAAACGCAAAACTAGCAGCGGATCACATCAAAGCGATTAATATGGCAATTGATGTGGTACGTAATCGTGCAGCTTCTACAGGTATCATGTTTAACCTGTTACCGAAGGAATGTACACTACGTGAAATTCAAGAAGTCTATGAGGCTATCGTCAATCACCCAGTTGATACAGGTAACTTTAGACGAGATATTAAAAAGATGTTAGTAGCTACAGGTAATACAACGATTGTAAACGGTAGAAAAGTCGCGACCTATAGCTTTAATCCATTATTACCATTTGTAAAGGAGACGTTATAATGAAAGCACTTATTGCAATTGATATTCAAAATGATTTTGTATCAGGCTCTCTTGGGACAAAAGAGGCAGAAGCAGCTCTTGCAAAGATGGTTGATGAAATCAACTCACCTAAATATGATATGGTATTTGCAACACAGGATACACATGATACAAATTATCTAAACACCCTGGAAGGTAAATACTTACCGGTTGTACACTGTATCAAAGGTACAGAGGGTTGGAGATTTCCAAAGAGTATCGAAGAAGCACTGCATAAACGTAATGCTAAAATATTTGAGAAGGATACCTTTGGATCACTCAATCTAGCAGTTGAACTACAGAAGCTAGCTCCAGAAGAAATTGTATTAATTGGTATCTGTACAGATATTTGTGTTGTGACAAATGCATTACTATTACGTACACATTTGCCAAATACAAAGATTACAGTTTTACCGCAAGCATGTGCTGCGACAACAATAGAGAAACAAAAGGAAGCACTCGATGTAATGTCTTCCTGTCAGATTGAAATAGAAAAATGAGGAAATAATATGAACAACATTCAAGTAGAACCATATATCCCAGATGAAGATTATGATAATCCAGCGATGGTCACAGACTTCTATGAATTCTCCATGGCAAACTCACTATTCATGCATGGATACAAAGATACAATCATGGTATTTAACATGTTCTTTAGAGATAATCCAGATGATGGTGGATACGCAATTAGCTGTGGTCAACAGAAGTTATTACGTTTCTTAAAGAACTATCACTTTACAGACTTTGATATTCAGTGGTTATTAACCAAGGGTATGAGTCCAGAATTCTGTGAATATCTACGTCACTATCAGTGGAAGGGTGATGTGTACATGTTGCGTGAAGGTACTGTATGTTATCCTCAGGTACCAATGGTACGTATTGAATGTGACATGGTAGGTGCAGTCCTAATTGAAACCTATCTATTACAGACAATGAACTTCCATTCCTTGATTGCCACAAAAGCAACTCGTATTACTGGACTAAGTAATAAGACACCAAGAAATGTCATGGAATTTGGAACACGTCGTGCACAGGGTATGTCTGCAGGTAATGATGGCGCCTATGCGGCCATCTTAGGTGGCTGTATCGGTACTGCGAACTGTCTTGCAGAAATGAAGTATGGCCCAGATGTGAAGGCTGTTGGTACAGTTGCGCATAGTTATATCGAATTTTTCCCAACCGAGATGGATGCTTTCCGTGCATATGCGGAAACTTATCCTGAAAATGTATCATTGTTACTAGATACTTATAGTATCTTTGATTCAGGACTTCCTCATTTAATTCAATTAGATGATGAGTTGATTGCGAAGTATCCAAATGATCCAAATAAGCGTGTTAAGAGTGCGCGTATTGACTCAGGTGACTTAGCTCGTGGTTATAAGCGTCTACGTCGTGCTTTGGATGAAGCAGGTAAGTCATATATCAAGCTTGTCGCATCTAACTCCTTAGATGAAAAGAAGATGGCAAACATGGAACTCTATGAACATGCAAAGTTTGACTTCTATGGCGTCGGTGAAAAACTCATTACTGCTGCGACAGACCCTGTCTTTGGTGGTGTATATAAGCTCGTCGCTGTCAAAGAGAAGGATGGTAGCTATACACCAAAGATGAAGTGTTCTGATTCATCTAGTAAGGCAATTATTCCAGGCAAACTAATGGCTTGGCGTGTATTTGATGAAGAAGGAAAGGGACAGTGCGACATTATCTCCCTTGATACAGAAGTAATTGAAAATGGTAAGCCTGTTGAAGTTGTTAACCTTGATCCAGATGCCTTTGAAAGACGTAAGACAATAATTCCAAGTCACGTAGAGAAGATTTTAATTCCACATATGTTAAATGGTGAAATTGTTTTAGATTTACCAGACATTCGTGCAAAGAAGGAATATGTTAAGGAACAACTACAGTATCGTATTTGGGAATCTGAATTACGTACAGAGATGCCACATAAGCATTACGTAGACTTAACACCTGCTGTAGCGAAACTCAGAGAGGAGTTATATGAGAAACTCCACGGAGGCATCATTTGAGTTATCTGTTATTTGGTGGAGCCTTTAATCCACCGACGAAAGCTCATATCGAACTAGCAGAATATGCTTGCGAAAAAACAGGTGCTACAAAGGTTATCTTTATGCCTAGTAAGATGAGCTATATCGAACATGATCAAGCAAAGAACTTTGCTTTTCACGATACAGAGCGATTAGCGATGCTAGAAAGCATCTGTAGAGCACATCCAAAGCTTATGGTCAGTGACTATGAGTTGAAGGAAGAAAGCCAACCACGTACCTATCAAACGCTTTGCTATCTAAAAGAGAAAGGATATGCTTGCAAGTTATTATTTGGCTCTGATAAGTTAGCTGAATTAAAAACCGGTTGGAAACATGTAGAAGAGATTGCGAAGGAATTTGGCATTGTGTGTATGGCAAGATATGACGATGATTGCGAAAAGATGATAGCGGAGGATCCATATCTCTCTAGACTTTCAGAGTATATTGAAATTGTACATACACCAAAGGAATATCATCATATTTCCTCTACCGAAGTACGCAAGCAATTTCTCATCGCAAAAGATGCGATACAAATACTACAGGATACATTACCAAAAGAATTGCATGGTCTAAGTAGTTACCTTTTCAGCGAGGATAATCATGAAAAATAGAATGATAAAAGTCGGTACAGTCGTGCCAAGGATGAAAGTAGCAAATGTCACATATAACGTTGCACAAATCATCCAAACAATGAATGAAAATGCAGATGCAGGGTTTTTAGTATATCCAGAATTATGTTTGACTGGATATACTTGTGGTGATCTATTTGGACAGTTTACACTGTTAGATGCAGTAGAGGATGGACTATTCAAGATTGCTAATGCGTCAAATAAACTAGAAGGACTAACGGTTGTGGTTGGTGCACCGTTACGTTTTGAAAACCATTTATATAACTGTGCAGTATATATCTCAGAAGGGGTCATTGTAGGTATTGTGCCTAAGATCAATCTTCCGACATACAGCGAGTTTTACGAAAGTAGATGGTTTACAAGTGGTAAGAATATCGTTAGCCAAATGATTCAATTGGGTGATGAGTTTATCCCATTTGGTAGAAACGTACTAGCATGTGATAGCCGTAGTGGAGCTATCGTAGGTCTAGATATCTGTGAGGATTTGTGGGTGCCTGATAAACCAAGTACGCATGCATGTCTTGCGGGTGCCAATATCATCGCAAATCTATCTGCGTCTGATGAAATTATTGGCAAGCAAGACTATCGTCGTACGATGGTATTACAACAGAGTGCTAGTTGTTATTGTGCTTATTTATATGTATCTAGTGCAACGGATGAAAGCAGTACAGACCTTGTCTTCTCTGGTCATAGCATGATTGCATGCAATGGACGCTTGTTAAAAGATTCCATCTTCCCAGAAGATACGAAAGTTGAAACTGTTGTGATTGATTTAGAGTCCATTGAAAAGAATCGTCGTCACCAGACAACATTTGATTTAGAAGAAAACCATGATGACTATGTATATGTAGATGTTTCTATCAAACCAATTTGTAATCAAGATGACATTACAGTAGATGAACTAGTTGATGCATTACGCAAAGAAGACTATGTTGTGAATCGTAATCCATTTGTGCCAGTTGATGATGAAGAACGTGGTCGTCGTTGTATGAAGATTTTAGAGATTCAAGCAAACGGTCTAGCAACACGTGTTCGTTCCACAGGAATTAAAAATCTTGTGGTTGGTATCTCAGGTGGTTTGGATAGTACACTTGCATTACTTGTATGTCATCAAGCAAGAAAATTAGTACCTGATATTCATATTATCGGCTATACCTTACCAAGCCATGGGAATACAACTTCATACACATATAACAATGCCTTAAATTTAATGCGCGCATTAGATGTAGAGATGCATGAAGTTGCGATTGAAGAGGGTGTACAGGCTCATTTGAAGCAGATTGGTCATCCTGGTAGTTATCAAGGCGAAGGTGATACAACTTATGAAAATGCACAAGCCCGTATGCGTACGTACATCTTGATGGATGCAGCGAACATGGCAAATGGACTTGTAGTTGGAACAGGAGATCTTTCTGAACTAGCACTCGGATGGTGTACATACAATGGTGATCACATGTCCATGTATGCGGTAAACGCATCTGTACCAAAGACACTTGTACAGTACATTTGTAGAACTTATGCATATATCTGTAATCAAGAAGATCTCAAAGAAGTACTCTTAAAGATTTGCGATACACCAATCTCTCCAGAACTAACACCACATGATGAAAATGGTAAGATTGCCCAGAAGACTGAAGATAAGATTGGTAAATACGATTTAAATGACTTCTTCTTATACTATGTATTACGCTATGGATATTCACCAGAAAAGATTATGGTTTTAGCATTAACAGCGTACCCAGAGTTAGAGAAAGAAAAAGTACGTGAGGCAATGTTACGATTCTTCAAGCGTTTCTTCAGCCAGCAATTCAAGCGTAGTTGCTTACCAGATGGCCCGAAGGTTGGTTCGGTTACACTCTCTCCAAGAGGAGATTGGCGTATGCCATCGGATGCTAGTGCTGAGCTTTGGTTAGAACAAGTTAAGAAAGCCTAAGTTACTTCCAAATGGGAGTAACTTTTTTTTCATACGAGAATATACAAGAAAGACGAAAGCATATTTCCACATTTCTGCAGCAGGATTTCCTATAATGAAATTACCAAGAAGAAGATTACAAGAAGGGAGGAATTCAATCTTCTTACACTTTGTTCATACAATCATTGGAGGAATAATAAAATGAAAAAATGTATTTCAAGGCTATTTAGCGCATCAATAGCTATTTTAGTAGCCTCATCCAGCATCATTTCAGCGTATGCATGTACCGGTGTCATTATCGGTGGCGATTTAACAGAGGACGGTAGTACAATTTTTGGACGCACAGAAGACTTAGAAGTCAATCATAATAAGGTGTATAAAGTCCACCAAGCAGGAGAACATAAAGCTGGTGAAACTATCAAAGATGTTTCTGTAGATCCAGATAAGGGGTATTCCTTTACATTTACACATGATTCCTATCGCTATACATCCGTCAGCGATACAACACCAGAATATGGTAATTTTGACGAAACAGGATTTAATGAAAAGGGCTTAATTGCGGATATGACAGTTTCCGCAAGTGCTAATGATGATGTATTAGGTGTAGATCCTTACATGGATGGCACAGATACAACAAAGCCAATCGGTATTACAGAAGCAATTATTACAACTGCAGTATTAGGTAGTTGTGATAATGCAAGACAGGCAGTTGAGTTTATCGCACAAGAAGTCGCAACAAAGGGTGCTGGAGAAGGTAATGGTCTAGTCGTAGCAGATCATAATGAACTTTGGTACATGGAAATCTATACTGGTCACCAATTTGTGGCAATGCGTTATCCACGTGATAAATATTCCGTATTCCCTAACTCGTTCTGGTTAAATGAATGTAGATTAACCGTAGGGGAAGAAAAGGAAAACTATAATATTTCAGAAGATGGAAATTATATCTATTCCAAGGATATCTTCAAAGTCGCAACAGAAGCTAAGACTTTCAAGGGAGATGAATTAACACGTACGATTGATTTATATTCTTCCTATGCACTACCAGAACTATCTGAAAGTACTGAATCACGTGTATGTTCTGGTATTAAACAATTTAATCCGGATGCGAAGTTTGAAGGTGATGTATATCCATTCTTACAGACAACTTCAAAGAAGATTACATTAGCAGATGCAATGGCATTTACACGTAATCGCTTGGAAACGATTAACCAGGTAGCAGATGATTTAGGCCGTGGAAACCTATATCCAATTGGTAACCGTAACACAATGGAAGCACATATCTATCATCTTCCTGCAAACGCAACCGAAGAATATCCAGGAACAATGTGGTTAGCATTAGGTTCTCCATTAACTTCACCATTTGTGGCATACTATCCAAATCAGAATTCTGGTATTGCACAAGCACAAAATGAAAATAATGAATTTAATGAAGATTCTGTATATTGGTTAGCAATGGATACATTATTCATGATTGAATATAACCGTGATGAATTCCAACCAATCGCTACTAAGAAGATTGAAGCACTCGAAAGTGAAGAAATTAAAAACGCTGTAACTACAATGTTAACAGCTGATGAAGCAACTACAAGAAACCATGAGGATGCGACAAAGGCATATGAGACAATGAAGGAAATCCATGCGGAAATCCTTGAGAAGTTTAAAAAGTATATCAAAGAAAACGACTATACAATTAAGTTCTTTGGTAAGCGTGCACGTGCAGCCTTTACAGGATCAGAAGTTTTAGTACCTAAAGATAGTGCAGAAATTGGAATGAAGTTAAGTGTAGCTCCTAGCGAAGATATGATGTCTGGAGAACTCAATATTGTAGATCACTATGGAAATCCAGTTGAGGAAGCAAAACAAGACTTAACATATTCCATTCCTACATCAGCATTTAATGGTAAGCCTACATTTACAGATGGCACAAATGAAATTACTGCTGAAGTAAAGGATGATAAGTATGTCTTTACAACAAAGGCAACTCACATTACATATACAGTATCTGAAAATACAGAAGCTGCTACTGAAACCGAAACAACGCCCAAGACAACACCACAGTCAGTTGTATTACTTGTTGGAGCAGTCATCGTAGTAGCACTAGCGGCACAAGTCATCAGAAAGAAATTACGTTAATCATAAAAAGTCAGACAAATGGTCTGACTTTTTTATGGAGTGATTGATATGACTATTCATAGAAGAAATAGTTTTCATTCGTATTTGCGTATAGGGCGCTATAGTCCAAAATATAGTATTTCTTTTTCACTTTTTTTATGAGTTTTTCTTGGAGTAAACGATTCATGACACGAATGACTTGGCGATAGCTGATGGATAGTGTACGTGCACATTCTTGTAAATCAAGAGTAAACATTGTGTCTTGTGTGTTTTGTATAATCAGAGCACACATTTTTGTATATGCTGCCTCTGTTCTATCAACGATTACGTCGTCATCTCTTTTGGTTAAGCGGTAAGCCATTGTCTTACTGATATAACGTAAAAATGTATTGTCATCCAAAAGTTGATTGCGGTATGTTTTTAGTGAAATGCAAAAACATAGACATTCTGACGAGGCAACAACACTGGTCATTGGTTTCATTTTCCAAAGGGAGGAAACTTCACCTAGAACCGTAAATTCCTTAGAGCCACCGAGATAGACAATTTTCCCACTATCACTCGTTACCAAAAACTTTACTTCACCATCTAAAAGAAAATAGATAAAGTCAGATATAATATCGGATTCGATGATTTGTTCTCCTTGGTGAAAGCGACACAATTTTATAATATCTTTAACAGGAAAACTGAAATATTGAGAGAACTTGGTTTTCTTAAAATATTCTGTAAATAAGTATCTGTTATCTATCCATTCCATGAACTTATTGTATATGACATATGTCACTTTCTGCAAAGACAATTTTTAATATTCGTTTAGAATGTTTGTATAAGGAGCTCCGAATAAGGAGATAGAAAGAATATGAAAAAAATATTTGTATCTGCAGTACTTTCTCTTTGCATGGCATTACTTGGTGGATGTGGCGCAACAGGGACAAAAGAAACTTCTTCAACAAGTGAAGATAAACCACTTGTTGTACAGTTTGTTCCAACAAATAACGATGGTTCAATGGAAGCGAAGACAAAACCATTCGCAGAGTATCTAGAAGAAAAGCTTGGACGTAAAGTTGAAGTAACACTCGCTACTGACTATTCTACGATTGTTGAAGCAATGGCATCTGGTAAAGTTGATTTAGGTATTATGCCACCAGCTGCCTATGTACAGGCAAAGAATCAAGGTGCAGCAAAAGCTCTCTTATCTTCTAAATTGGTAGATTATGATCAAAAAACAGAATTACCAATTGAAGGTTCTTCAACTAACTCATTCAAAGGAGAAGTGATTGTTAGAGCTGATTCAAATATTCAATCTCTCGCTGACTTAAAGGGCAAGAAGATTGCGACACTAAGTCCTAACTCAGCCTCAGGTTATATCTATCCTGTAGCAGAAATGAAGGATGCTGGTATTAATCCAACAACTGATTGCACAATCGTAACAGTCAATGATATTCCTTCCGAAATTACAGCTGTTTTAAATGGACAGGTTGATGCGGCATTTGTATTTGAGGGTGCACGTTATGTTTTCCAAAAGAAGTTCGAAGGAACAAATGATTTATTCAAAGATCTCAAAGTTCTATATTTGACAAAGGGTGATATTCCAAATGATGCGATTGCAGTATTGCCAACAATGGATGAAAAATTACAACAGAAGATTAAGGAAGTATTCCTAAATATGAATCAAGATGAGGCTGCAAAAGATGCAATGTCATTATGGAATCATACAGGATATGTAGAAGCAGATGAAAAGGCATATGACACAATGTCTAACTATATCGAAAAGGCAGCAAAATAGTAAATGATTGAATTAAGAAATGTTTCAAAGACATATAAAAATGGAGTGCATGCACTAGATCACGTAAATCTAACAATTCAGGATGCTGAATTCGTTGCGATTATTGGTCTTTCTGGTGCAGGTAAATCAACATTGCTACGCTCGATTAATCGTCTTAATGAAATTACAGATGGTGAAATCTTGATAGATGGTAAATCAATTACAAAAGCTAATAAGAAAGAATTAAAGAAGATACGAACACAAATTGGTTTAATATCTCAATCTTTTAACTTAGTGAAACGGAATACAGTACAGAAGAATGTACTGTCTGGAAAGTTAGGAACCTACAGTACGCTAAAAAGTACATTAGGTTTGTTCTCCAATAAAGACTATCAATTATGTAACGAAGTTTTGTCTAAAGTTGGATTAGAGAATAAATTACATAGTCGTTGTGATGAGTTATCAGGTGGACAACAACAAAGAGTATCTATTGCTAGAACACTCTTTCAAGAGGCAACTATCATTCTAGCGGATGAGCCTGTTGCTTCATTGGACCCTGTAACGTCAAAGAAGATTCTATCTGATCTAAAGAATATTAATGAACAACTTGGTATCACAGTTATCGTTAATATTCACTCAGTCGAACTTGCAAAGTTATTTGCAACAAAGATTATTGCTTTGCAAGATGGCAAGTTAGTATTTGAAGGTACTGCAAGAGAACTTACAGATGAAAAATTAGATTATATCTATAAAGGTATCTCTAATCTTGATGAGGAAGTTCAAGATGAAGCTTAAAGATACAGTTCATTATCAATGGTATAAACATGTAGGAACATTTGCAGTATTGGCAATATGCTTATATGCATGCATACGTATTACAAATGCAAATCTTTCTGAAGTACTTTCAAATACAAAACAGATGCAACTATTCCTACAGAAACTGCTTCATCCTGATTGGTCATATCTTCCATCACTAATAACACCGATTATTAAGACGATTCAAATGTCAATTTTAAGCACTTTACTAGGTGTACTTTTAGCCATTCCATTCTCTTTTCTTGCGACAACATTGATTACGAAAAATACTGTTTTAACAGGATGTATTCGTTTTGTGATGAATATTATTCGTACAATTCCAAATACACTATTAGCAGCTATCTTAGTATCGATTGTTGGTATTGGTGAAGTTACAGGTGTTATAACTTTAACGATATTTACATTTGGCTTGGTATCACAGTTATTGTATGAATCAATTGAAACGATTGATACACTACCTGTTGAGTCTGCTGAGTCTGTTGGAGCCAATAAGTTTAAAGTTGCAGTATGGGCAGTTTGGCCACAAATATTACCAGCTGTAATCAGTTATACTTTTTATGCATTAGAAATTAATATACGGTCTTCAACAGTACTAGGGTATGTTGGAGCAGGTGGAATTGGTATTATCTTAAATACTTCATTAGCATTATTTAAGTATGATCGTGTATCCATCATTATCCTAATGATTTTGATATTGGTTATACTAGTAGATACAATCAGTGAATACGCAAGGAGGAAGTGTGTATGATGAT
>JABZMB010000026.1 GCA_015256455.1 Solobacterium sp.
GAAAGAATTATTTTGACATCCAGCTTTCATCACTTGGATTATTTCTAAAGTTTAATAGTGCCACTACATCACTTTCCTTGATGTAGTTTTCTTCAACAGCGACAGATAACAATGTATCGTAATCAGAAGCTGAAACATTACGTACGTTATGCTCTGCTAAACGGTCTGTTGCTTTACGCATACCATAAGTAAAGATAGAAGCGATACCTAATACTTCAGCCCCTTCTTTACGTAATACTTCTACAACTTCAACAGCAGATCCTGCAGTAGAGATTAAGTCTTCAATAACAACAATTTTTGCATGATCGATTAGCTTACCTTCAATTTGGTTTTGACGTCCATGATCTTTGGAGGATGTACGTACATACCCCATTGGTAAACCAAGTATCATCGCAACAATAGCCGCATGTGCAATACCTGCTGTACTTGTTCCCATCACCATATTGCAAGTTGGGTATTCCTTACGAATAATTTCAGCTAATGCGTTTTCTACATCCTCACGAACCTTTGGATAAGAAAGTGTTAAACGATTATCACAATAGATTGGAGACTTGATACCACTTGCCCATGTGAATGGATCTTGTGGCTTTAAGAATACTGCTTGAATATCTAATAAGTCTTTCGCAATTACTTTCTTCATATTATTCTTCTCCTGTCTGAAATTGTTTTGTGGCTAGACGGTATGCTTCAACTGGATTTTCTGCTCTTGTAATAGATCTTCCTACAACGATATAGTCAGAACCAAGTTGGTGAGCGATTGCAGGTGTAGTAACACGCTTTTGGTCACCCTTACTATCTGTTGCAAAACGGATACCTGGAGTAACTGTTTGAAAGTCTTCACCACAGACCTTCTTTACAATTTCTACCTCTAATGGAGAACATACTACACCATCACAACCTGCATTCTTTGCATTCAATGCATATTGAGCAACTGTTTCCTGCATAGATTTTGGAATGAGTAGTTCCTCATGCATAGCTTCTTCTGTTGTACTTGTTAATTGTGTTACTGCAAGTAAGATTGCCTTACTTCCATAATCATCTAGTGCCTTACGAGCAGCCTTCATCATTTCGATTGTACCAGCCGCATGTACATTGACCATGTCAACATCTAGTTGTGCAAGCATACTCATCGCATGATAAACCGTATTTGGAATATCGTGTAGTTTTAAATCAAGAAAGATTTTGTGTCCTTGCTTTTTAATCTGTCGTACGATTTCAGGACCATTTCCGTAGAAGACTTCCATACCAACTTTAACGTATGGTTTTTCATCTTTAAATTGTTGTAGAAATTCTAATGTTTTTTCCTGGCTGTTAAAGTCACATGCGATGATTACTTCTTTACTCATTTTGATTCTCCTCCTGGTATATTCATAAAAAACAACCTTTGCACAAAATACACAAAGGTTGTAAGTAATCTATTACAAGTTCCTCTAAAAAAACTACTAGAGTGTAATCTATAATCGCCTTCATAGTATCTCGTACTAAATTAAAGCCTGTTTTTTTCTGTTAACTAGGATACAATACGAAACTTTATACGTCAATAACAAATTACATATATTATAAGTTATTGTATCAAGTGTAATAAACACAAAATAGTAAAAATTTCTAAAATTACTTATTTATTGTCAATTGATTAAGAAGAAGTTAATTAACAACCACTTGCAACTGTTTCAGTCCAAGCCTGTTGGTCTACTACCCAAACCTGGTCATATACTGCAGGAATGTGTTCTGTACCTACTTGTACTTGCTGAACAGAGTAACTAAAATCATCCTCTTGATTATCAAATTCATCTAATGTGTTATATACTCGACCAGTCTGACCGCCAACAGGCTTATGCTCATAGATTGCCTTATCGTAGGCTGGCATAATTTCACGCTGTTCGTAGTGTCCTACTTCGGGGTGATTCACAGTAGTATATGTAGGAACACATGGTGTAGATGTTGGCTGAGAAACCGTATTAGAAGTAAAAGAAATATTATTTGTAGTATTAGCTGTGTTATTAGATACATTATTATTTTCAACAGTAGAAGTGTTGTTAGATGTAGAAGTTATTGTTTCTTCTGTGTTTGTTTCAGAAGTTACTTCTTCCTTCTTATCTTCCTGCTTCTTGTCATCTGTTTTCTTTGTTTCGTCTTTCTTATCATCTTTGCTTCCTGTTACGTTAGTATCAGGATTTTTATTTTGGTTGTTCGTTTGTGTAACTTTTGGATTGCTATTAGTAGCACTATTCGTCACCAATACATAGCCTATTGATCCGCCAATTAACAGGAATAGTAATAATACTAATATAGATACCTTTTTGTGTTTACTAATTTTTTCTTTAATCGAATTAAAGATATTCTTCATCATAACTCCCCCCTTAAATAAAAGTATTTGATGTATACATTAGATATAATTCGAAAGTTATTAACCAATGTATAATAACATCCTTATTGTATGTTACCCCCCGATTTGCAATAGAAAATGTATTTTACAACGAATAATTTGACACAATTTTGTACAATGATTTTATTTCTGTTCTCTCTTTACAATCATTTGACCAATAATCGGCAGAGAATTAAAGATATACAGTCTTTTCGCATGATAGTCATGTTCTTCATTCTCACCTAACAATAACGTAAAGTTTCCATTCACTTCATCACTATCATAGTGGAACATATCAGAATGTTGCTTCATATCATCAATTTGCATATTTACTGTACGATATGCAAAATCTTTCGTTCCTGTTAATGCTAATACATAGAAGTCTTCTGCTGTATATCCTTGTGCAATAATTGCATTTTCTAAAAGTTGTGCTGTCCAACTAGGATTATCATAACCATATTGCGATACAGTAGTACGATTACCCCAGTATAACGATCCACTAAAAGGCACATAGTATCTAAAGTATCTCATGCTATCCATCATGCGATACCAGGTAGTTACTGCACCCATCGAAAAGCCAAGAAAGATACGATGGTCTCTCGATGCAATCAAGTCTTCTTCACTTGTAGAGCTAGCATATGTACGATATGCATGTTCAAACTGCGGCAATAAATCATTCTGTAACTCTTTGCCAAAAGCTTCCGTAAGACTTGCATCATAATCATCTGTTTCCATATCCACATTATCGTGATAATACGACGCAAACACCATTAACATTGGCTTCATCTCTTTTTTTTCAATCAGATGATCAATGACATTTTTAATATCTGTCAAATCATCTAATTCACCCGGAAAGGAAGTTACATCTCCCGTATGACCATGCATGGTATACACTACATCATATCGTTCTGTACTTGTTTCATATCCATATGGGATATATACATACGCATATTTCTTCATAACTCTATCTTGATAGTCATAGGTATTTGTTATGTAATCAAAGCGTACAACTTTACCCTGTTGTTTTGCAGAATTCATATAACCTGTAGGGACGTTTTGTATTCCTAACGAAATAGATGAGTCTTTTTTGATTTCTTGGTACGGTTGAAATACCAGCTCTACTGAATCATCTGAGTTTTTCTTTGTCGTACATCCGACTAGGATTGAAGTCACTAATAGGATTACGATAATCAATTTCTTCATCATTACCTTCTTTCATTAGAAAGTGAGAAGATTCCAAATCTTCTATAATTCAGGATTTGGAATCTTTTCAACATTTAAATGAATTGTATCTTTGAGTTGAACTAACTCAACACCAGCAGCCTTTAACATACGCTTGCTGGCAATATTTGTATCTACACCATTATACTTATCAGATTCATAAACAATGCGATGAATTCCAGATTGTATAATTGCTTTTGCACATTCATTGCATGGGAATAAGGATACATAAATCGTACATCCTGCAACTGGCCATTTTGAATTTAAGATTGCATTTAACTCTGCATGTACAACAAAGGCATACTTTGAATCTAATGTATCGCCATCACGTCCCCATGGGAAAACTTCATCAGAACAGCCCTTTGGAAAACCATTGTATCCAACAGATACAACACGGTGGTTATCATCAACAATTGCAGCACCAACCTTTGTATTAGGATCTTTAGAACGCAAGGCTGATAAGTGAGCAAGCCCCATAAAATACTCGTCCCAGCTTAAGATGTTTTTTTGTGTTGTCATAACCTATTCCTCTCCAAGTACATTTACTAGTCCATTTTCTAATCCATATACTGTATCCAGTCTTTCCGCCAAGAAATATGAATAGTCACGTAATGGACCATCGTGTAAAATCTGTAAAACATTAAAATCAGTTCCTAAATAGCGTGAGCGAGTTGGGATAGAGCGATTCTGCCATGAAATAAAACATAGAACAATGACCAAACCAACTAGAGCGACGATATGGTTGATGCGTTTATATACCTCTTCTTTCTCAGTAGTAATAAAGCCATACATAATTAGTCCTGTTACAAACCCACCTAAATGTGCATGTACAGAGATATTTGGTAAGAAGTTTAACAAGAGATTGATAAATAACATATTCATTAACGCAGCGCGTACTGGCGGCATTCTCCAACCACCTGTACGTAGAATTAGCGTTATATACGCCGCAAGCAATCCATAGATTCCACCAGAAAGTCCTACCACAAAACTATTCTCTGGTGAAGCTAATACGAATAACGAACCAACAATAATGGATGGAATTAAAATTAATAAATATCTTCTTACTCCTAAGAGTGGCTCAAAGATTTTACCAAGTGATAATAATGCCATCATGTTCATAGCTAAATGCCACAATTCAACATGAACAAATCCAGCTGTTAGTAAACGCCAGTATTCACCTGCTAAAACAAAGGGCTTATAGAAAGCACCAATCAAAATTGAATTGGTAATTGTACTATCGCTTGGAAATAGCTGAATAAACAGCCATACCACAAAACATATTGCAATAATGACATTTGTCGCAACAGTCTTTCTTTGTTTCATTACGCTACCCTCTTACGCAAAATCTCAAGTAATTTTTCGAAATATTCTGGTAGTGGTGCGTAAAATGTCATTGTTTCCCCAGTCGTTGGATGAACAAGCGTTAATTCACTTGCGTGTAGAACTTGTCCCTCTGTATCCATGTATGGACATGGTTGACCATACTTATCATCACCCATGACTGGATGATTGATATATTTCATATGTGCTCTAATTTGATGCGTTCTACCTGTCTCTAAACGACATTCTAGATAAGTTGCGACATTAAAACGTTCTAGTACATGGAAATGAGTTCTTGCGTCACGACTATTTTCTTCAGTAACCTTCATACGTTGACGATCACGTTGATCACGTCCAATTGGCGCATCGATTAAACCATCATCATGTGTGATATTTCCAACAACAATTGTTTTATAGACACGATGACAAGTCTTATTCTCTAATTGCTTAGCAATCGCTTCATGCGCTTTATCATTTTTACATGCCACAATACAGCCTGTCGTATCTTTATCGATACGATGAACGATACCCGGTCGAATCACACCGTTAATACCTGACAAATCCTTACAATGATATAACAGTGCATTAACCATCGTATTGGAATAATTACCCGGAGCAGGATGAACTACCATACCCTTTGGTTTGTTGATAACGATAATATCAGAATCTTCATACAAAATATCTAATGGAATATTCTCAGGAAGAATATCGACTGGACGATCTTCAGGCACATCGCAGCTAATTTCATCACCACTTACAACCTTCAATGAACTCTTTGCGACTTTTCCATTGACAAAAATCATGCCCTCATCTGCGAGTTGTTGTACTCGCGTTCTAGATAACTCTGTATTAGAACTTAAATATTTATCTAATCTTTCTTTTATATCTTCACTTACGATCCACGTTTGTTTTGCCATTCTTTTCTTCCTTCCATGTTGCGATTAACAATAAAAATACACCAATACATAAAGCCATGTCCGCAACATTAAACACTGGGAAATCATAGCCAAAAATATAGAAATTTAAGAAATCTCTTACGTAATTCAAAAATAAGCGATCAATAAGATTACCAGCAGCACCACCAATCATTAACGCAAGTGCGATTCCGGTTAAAAAATCAGTTTTCTTAATAAATAAATACCAACCCATTAGGC
The DNA here is from genome assembly GCA_015256455.1 of Solobacterium sp. GTDB lineage: Bacteria > Bacillota_I > Bacilli_A > Erysipelotrichales > Erysipelotrichaceae > Bulleidia. The sequence continues at coordinate 6,061 of JABZMB010000026.1, forward strand.
CAATCGCTACTGCCGCAACAAGTGCTAGTAATCCCTGCTGTCCGGATAGTAAGGACCAAGCCATACCGGTATTTTGTACATATGTAATATGAAAGAAACCTTCTATTACAGGGATATCATGGAACAAGCCTAAACTAGCTGCCCACATCTTTGTGCATAAATCAATTAATACTGTAACGATAATAATACCGATATAAATCATAACTACCTCAATTCTTTCGTAAACTATAGTTCTTTGTAAATACTGCAAACTCCAACAGTTCAAATGGTTCAAATCGCGAAGTTAGCTTTTCATATGCGGCTTCAAACATAGATCCTTCTGTTTCTTCAAACAATCTTTTTTGAAGTCTTTCATGTAATGCAGCTGATTCTTCCTTATCGAATACTTCATGACGAACAGCTACAACTTCGTCATTACCACTTACAAAAACAATTTCAAACGCAAACAAATTTTTAGATTTGATTGCCTCAATAAAGTCAGTATCTCCATCCTTTGCATAGAATGGTAAATCGCTAGCTTCTAAGCAATCGAATATCTCTAATATAAACGCATCGATAATCCCTTTTTGAATAAAGGATACGGTCACATCAGATGTCTTTAATCTATTTAATTCCTCTGTTGTCCAAATCTCATCCTTTATTACAAATAAGAATGTATCATCTTTAAAATCAATCCAAATTCCATTTTCACAAGAAGGATATTTCTGACCAACTTGAAAAACTGTATGTGTTGTGTTTTTATTCATGTTACTCATTTTAACATCCTCCTATCAAATACTTTAGTGTTTCTTTAAGAAGTTTGTTACAAATTCCAATTGTGATAATGCATAGTAATACATATCACCAATCATGTTATACGCAAGATCTTCCGATAGTACACCACAGTTTAAATCCTCAGGAAGTTTTCCATCGTTATATACTTGTGCATCATCGAACCAATCTTGGCTACCATAATACTTACTAACCGCATCATACTTCTTCATAACACGCTTTAGTTTTTTTGTTGCCTTAATTGTTTCTGCAAGCACAGCATTTACTTCGTTCATGTTTGCTTCCATTGTTTCAATACGTTCTACTTGTTTCGTTTTCTTTTTCATATTTATCACCTTTTAATATTTTAGCATAACTTAGAAAAAGATACCCTAGGGTATCTTTATTCAATTGCATTTACGATTTCTAATACTGCTTCTTTAATCTTTGCATTAACAGCAATAGCTTCCTTGCGTGAGGCTTGCTTTGTATAGAAATAGAACTTAATCTTTGGCTCTGTTCCAGATGGACGTACCGCAAACCAACTATCGTTATCTAAGTAGAAACGCAATACGTTAGATGCAGGAATATCTTCATAACCATGTAAGTAATCAATTACCTTTTCTACTTTGTATCCAGCAACTTCTGTTGGTAAATTGTTTCTAATAGAAACCATCATACGCTTGATACGCTCTGCACCTGCAATACCTTCTAATACAAGGTTTGGCTCATCTTCTGCGTAGAAGCCATACTTCTCATATAACTCCTGTAATACATTCCATAATGTCTTACCTTGCTTGCGATAGTACGCTGCAGCTTCTGCTACTAACATACCAGCAGAGATACCATCCTTATCACGGATATCTACACTCGCTGCGTAACCTACAGATTCTTCATAACCGAATAGATACGTATATCCCTGCTCAAGTAATGCAGGAATACGTCCGCAAATATTCTTGAAGCCTGTTAATGCTTCATACATTTCAACGCCATACGCATTAGCCATGACAGTACTCATTGTAGAAGTAACAATTGACTTAATCATGACACCCTTTTCTGGTAATGTTCCAGCGCTCTTGTGACCTTCTAAGATGTAATTTACCAATAAGTATCCTGTCTGGTTACCATTTAATGGGATATAGTTACCATCATCATCACGCAATTCAATTGCGAAACGATCACTATCTGGGTCAGTAGCCATTAATAATTCTGCACCAACCTTCTTACCAAGTTCTTCACTCATCTTGAAGGCTGCAGGGCTTTCAGGGTTAGGATAACCTACTGTTGTAAAGTCTGGATCTGGATCTTTTTGTTCTGGAACGATATGCCAGTTCGTAAATCCACGGTCCTTCATCATTTTCGCAAATGGAATAGAACCAGCACCATTGAGTGGTGTATAAACAAGTGGAATATCTAAGTCAATTTCATCGCCACTATGGATTGCTAGACTTTCTACAAGATCTAAATATGCACGGTCATATTCTTCAGATAATACAACAATCTTTCCTGAAGCTACACCTTCATTGAAGTCTGACTTTTTTATACCATTCCAAATATCAACTGCATTGATTCTTTCTTCCATACCATCTGCTACAGTACTACTAACCTGACAACCATCATGCCAATACGCTTTATAACCATTGTATTCCTTTGGATTATGAGAAGCTGTAATATTAATACCAGATGTTGTACCTAATTTACGAATCATAAACGCAAGTTCAGGGGTTGGACGTAAGTCTGGGAAGACATAAGCCTTAATTCCATTCGCTGCGAAAATACCAGCAGATAACTGCGAGAATTCTTTAGAGAAGTGACGTGGATCATGTGCAATGACAATACCCTTATCCATCGCTTCTTGTCCCTGTGCACAGATATACTCTGCTACACCTTGACTTGCTTTACCGACTGTATAGAAGTTCATGCGGTTAGTACCAGCACCTACAATGCCACGTAAACCAGCAGTACCGAATGCTAAATTTTGATAAAAACGCTCTTTGATTTCATTGTCATTATCCTTGATAGCCAACAATTCATCTTTCAGGGGGTCACCCTCAGGTAACATTTGAACCCATTCTTCATATCTTTGTTTATAATCCATTATTTTTAACCCTCCGATTATGTATCTACATTTTAAACTAAAACAAGAGATGTTGAAACAATGGAATACATAAAAGTTGCACTAATAAAAGCAGGCTACCAATAGCCTGCTAATATAATAAATCAATTGCTAACTATACTTTTGCTTTGAGTTGTTTCTTAGTACGAATACCGATGATAATCAAAATTACCAATACAGAGACGTAAGGAATAATATTTACTAACTCTGATGGTAGACCTTCTAATAACAATACGTTTACAATCGCTTGCGCAACTGAGAATATCATTGTCACAAGAACAACTACCCCAAGGTTCTTTCCACCTACTGCTGCTGCCGCAATACCAATCCATCCACGAGATGCGACCATATTGCTGGAATAGAATGACATATATCCCATTGAAAGATAAGCACCACCTAAAGCAGCTAGGAAACATGACATAATTGCCGCAATCATACGTACACGATTCACTTTGATACCAACCGATTCAGCCGCATGCGCATCGAGACCACAAGCCTTCATACGTAAACCAAACGGTGTCTTATAGACAAGGATAAATAAGAGAATTGTTAACAGTAAACATACATAGGTTAAGAAATAATGTCCGCTAAGAATTTCACCAAGAACTGGAATATCTTTAATAAATGGGATATCAATTGTTGGTAATACTTTTGATGGAAGACTAGCTGTAGTACCCTTTGACCCAGTCCACAACAATAATAAGTAAATCGCAAAATCTGCTGAGAATAAGTTTAATGCAATACCTACCATAATAGGACTTGCTTTCATCTTAATGGTAAAGAATGAAAGTACTAGACCACAGGCAATACCTACACCAATCGCTCCTAGTAAACCAATCCATGCAGACCCTGTAATTGCACTGAAGTAAACACCGAATAATGCCGCAAAGTTCATGACACCTTCTATCGCAATGTTAGGAATACCTGCAAGTGAAGCTACATAGGAAGAAAGAGATGCGTATACAAGTGGAGCCGCAACACGAATGACAATAAAGATAAAACTAGCATTCAATAAATCCTTAAATAGATTAGCCATTCTTCTTTTCCTCCTTTAGAAGTTGTCTTGAACGCCACTTTCTCAAGAAGAACTGAGAGGAAATAAGTAATGTCAGAATTACTTCTACAATAGAGATCATCTTGATATCAATGTATGGTAAATCATTTGCGAGTAATTGTGCAGAAGCGCGTAAGTAACTAATACCAAACGCCGCAATCAATACACCAATTGGATCATTCTTGCCAAGCATTGCCATTAAAGCACCAGTAAAACCCAGACCCGGTAGAACTGTCCAAGTAAATGCCTGATACATACCTAATAGTTCAACAGAAGAACCCATACCACCGAGTGCACCTGCTAAGAAGTGAACTGCCATAAACATCCCGAAAGCACCCATACCAGAATACTTCGCAAAGTTTGCATTAATACCAGTCATACGAATTGCATATCCAAGCTTTGTCTTATACAGAAGAACATAGATTAAGATAACGGCGATTATCATTATGATAAAACCAGTATGTACTTGTGTCTTTGGAATCAAATTTTGTAAACGAGCAGTCTTGATAAAGTTTGGAGATGCTGTACCATTGACACCACCTACTGCCAAGAAATTCTTTAAGATGAAATAACCAATACCAAATAGAATACTGTTCATCATCAAAGAAATAACCATTTCATCAGCTTTATAACGCATACTGATAAGACCTGGAATCAGTGAGATAATACCACCAAATAAAGTAGCCATCACAATTGGAATCATGGAGTCAATGACAGTGTTACCTGTCATAAACATTGGATTGATTGCGAATATTGTCGCAACAATACCAGAGATATAGAACACACCTTCTGTACCTAGATTAAAGAGATTGGTTCTAAAGTATAGTAAAGTTGCTAACCCCGCAAATGTTAAAGGAATTACCTTAACTAGCACATATCCGAAGTAACTTGGTTTACTAAGTGGGTATGTAAGTAAGCGAATAAAGTCAGCAAAAGGCTGTTTTGAAACAAATGCTAATACAACAAACGTTACAACTAACGCAATACCGATGGAAGCTAAAATACGTAATGCTTCAAAAGGTCCATCATCAGTAATACGAAATTTTCTCTTCATCGTACTCATTTGCTCGCCTCCTTAATCTCTTCTTCACTTTGTTTCTTAGTACCTAACATATAGAAACCTAATTCGTTTGCGGACACATCCTTTGCATTTTTAAAGTATGCAACAATCTTTCCTTCAAACATTACAATTAATGAATCACTAACCGCCATTACTTCATTCAGGTCTGCACTAATTAACAAAATAGCAGCCCCATTATTACGCATATCAATTAATTGGTGATGAATATAGTTTGCTGAACCAATATCGATACCACGTGTTGGTTGTGAGGCAATCATACACTTAGGGCTTGTTTGCCATTCACGTGCAACCACAACCTTCTGGATATTACCACCAGAAAGTGAATTGATACGTTGTTTTTCAGAATTTGTTTTCACTTGGAACTTTTTGATTAGCTCTTGAGCAATCTTACGAATGCTCTTACTCTTCATAAAAACTTTACCAGAGTACTCTGGCTTACGGTAATATGTAGAGATTGAGTTATCTTGGATACTTGCTGAAGCCGCAATACCATCTTGCATACGATCTTCAGGAATATATGCTAGACCTGCTTCTCGTTTGTGTAAAATGTCGCTTTTAGAAATATCAACCCCACCAAGAATAACTTTTCCGGACTGATATGCTTCCATGCCAGTGATTACTTTAATCAACTCTTCCTGTCCATTGCCTTGTACACCTGCAATTCCTAAAATCTCACCAGCGTGTACCGCAAAATTAACATCATCTACTTTCTTTACGCCACCTACTTCAAATGATAGATGCTGAACTGATAAAATCTTCTCATTACCAGAAATTTGTTTACGTAAAGAATCAAATGAACTTTCAAGACTATGGCCAATAATCAATTCTGTTAATTTTTCAATTGAAATATCTTTCGCATCATAAGTACCCTTTGTTTCACCAGAACGAACAACTGTGATGCGATCAGAAATTTCTTTTACTTCATTTAGTTTGTGAGAAATAAAGATAATCGTATGACCTAATTCTTTAAATCCCTTTAATTGCTCAAATAATTGAACTGTTTCCTGTGGTGTTAAAACTGCAGTTGGCTCATCTAAGATAATGACTTCGGCTTTGCGATATAGTGTCTTGAGAATTTCTACTTTCTGCTTCGCACTAACAGTCAAATTACTAACTAAATCTGTAGCGTTAATTTCATCAAACTTATACTTCTTCGCTAATTCATTCGTAATCTGATTTGCTTTATCCATGTCAATAAAGCCATTTGCCTTTTTAGGCTCTGCCCCTAACACAACATTCTGCGCAACTGTAAAGGATGGAATTAACATAAAGTGCTGGTGCACCATGCCGATACCATTTTCAATTGCATCCATACTAGAGGCATAGTTAATCTCTTGTCCTTTATAAGAAATCTTACCCTCTGTTTGTTTTTCAATCGCAAAGATAATATTCATCAAAGTAGATTTACCTGCACCATTCTCACCGCAAATCGAATGAATTTCTCCTTTGTTAAAGGAAATACTGATATTGCGGTTTGCTACAGTACCATTTGGATATATCTTTGTGATTCCATCTAACTTCAAAATCGTATTGTCCATATTGTTACCTCTTTTAAAGAAGATGCTCTACCTTTCGATAGAGCATCTTTGGTATTCAAAACGTGAATTACTTGAGACCAACTTTATCTAACCAAGTATCGTAGGCTTTATCATCCTTTAACTGATCGATAACCTTGATTTCGCCTGCTGCTAACTTCTTCTTCATTTCTTCAACTTTAGCAAGTTGATCAGCAGTCATATTAGCCTTATAGTTTTCATTCTCAGCTAAACCAACAGCACCATCAACGAAGCCTAAAGTCTTCTGTGTACCATATTCAGCCTTACCATCCAACATTAACTTGATAGATTGTAAGATAGCAACGTCACACTTCTTCTCAGAAGAAGTTAAGATATGCTTTGCTAATTCAGGCTTACCACTCATAGCAGCATATTGGTCAGCGTCAACACCGATTGCCCAGAAGTTTGCTTCAGCTGCAGCTTCAAATAAACCGTTACCAGAACCACCAGCTGCGTGATAAATAACATCAGCACCTTGCTTGTTCATATTTAATGCTATTTCCTTCGCTGTAGCTGGGTCACCAAATCCACCAACGAAACCAGAGATTACCTTCGCATTTGGATTAACATCATATACACCCTGCATGTAACCAGCTAAGAATTGACGGATACCAGGTGAGTCTACACCACCAATACATCCAACAATACCAGATTCTGTCTTAACACCAGCAACTACACCAGCTAAGTAACCAGCTTCATTTGCAGCATAAGTAATAGAATACACGTTATCTAAAGAGTTTGCCTTTGCATCACTGTAGTCAAAGTTTAAGAACTTAATTTCAGGATGTTCCTCAGCAACAGCCAACATATAGGACTCATATTGGAAGTTACCAGAGATAATGATTTGATATCCATCATCTGCAGCTTGACGATATGCTGTATCCCAACCAGCAGCATCTGTACCCATTTCGATTAACTTAGTTTCAACTTTGTCGCCAAGTTCATCTTGAACTAACTGTAGTCCCTTGTAAGTTGTGTCAAAGTAAGACTGGTCACCAATATATGGTAAGATCAATGAAATCTTTGTCTTATCTCCTGATTCTGAAGCTGTTGTTGATGCCTTGGAATCTGACTTGCTACCACATCCAACCATGGATAATGCAACAACAGATCCAAGTACTAACTTGGTAATCTTATTCATATTTTTCCCTCCTGAATTAAATAAGATAATTCCTAAAACATCGAGTGAATCAAAAAAATGAAAAATGCATCTAATACGACACTAAAACAACTTTTTAAAATGGTGTTTTAGTGAGTTTTAGATGCATTTGATTTATCATATTTTGCATTCCTCTATTAAGCAGTTGAACTCATCTGCAGATTCATTTTTTCATAATCATCTAGAAAATGCAATATCAAAATTACGAATCATTATTTCAAATTTAATAACAATTATACAATAATGATGTTTTTTGCCCCGTGTTCTTCACACGCAACTTTTAATAATTGAATTTCTTCATCCGTCGTTATCGTATTACCTAGCTTCTGTAAACCTTCTTCTCTTACACCAAACGGACGATATTTAATGAGTTTATAACGAATGTTAGGATCTAGGTTAGATACAACACCTAACGCAGTAGATAAGTTATCTTCATGCATGTTAGGCATACACACAGTACGAACTTCATAAAGTTTATTGTTTTCTTGTAACCATTTTAAGTTGCGAAGAACATTATCATTTGAAATACCTGTCAATTTTTCATGCCATGATTTATTCCATGCTTTTACATCAAGCATGACCGCATCAGTTACTGCCATTAATTCAGGCATCTGTTCATAGAGATATGCTCCATTAGAATCTAAGAAACATGTCTTATGATACGTATGTACTTTTGAGAATAATTCCGTTAAGAATTCGGGATAATTCGTACATTCACCACCAGATACCGTAATACCTTGAATGTAAGGAAATAACGGTATAAGTTGCTCAATAACATCATCCGCAGTCATCTCTGTAATTTTTGGAGAAGACATGTGCGGACAAACATGAATGCATGTATCACAATCAATACATTTATCTTTATGCCAAATCACTTTCCCATCAACGATTTCTAAAGCTTCTCCTTTTTTCGGACAAGTTTCTACGCATACACCGCAATGTACACACATATGAATCGTCTCAGGATTATGGCAATACAGACATTTAAATGGACATTTCTGAACAAATATCGATGTACGATTACCCGGACCATCAACATTTGAAAATTCAATAATTTTATTGATTGGAGCAGTCGCCATCGTTAACAATTGTACGGTCTAAAGCTGCACCAAAGTCACGTGCACCTTTACCGAAGATAGAAACATTATTTAAAGATTGCTTACCTGCATCAAGTTTTGCTAATTCACTCTTCTTAACAAGGTAACCTGTAACGCGAACAACATCGTTATTCTCAAGATAACCAGAGAAGTAACGCATATCATTTCTAATTGCTCCATCGATAATATCTAATACGGCTTCTGGTGTATTCTCCCAAGTTTCTTCAAACTTGAAGATATCGCCAATACCTGTAGGGAAATACTTATGGAATTTTTCAGAGTGATTAATTTGTAATGGAATAATTGGCTCTGCACCAACTGGAATACGTGCACCCGGTGAATCTTCTCGTCCATCGCTATCGATACCTACCTGCGCATGTAAACGATACTTATGGTCAAATGCTGCAGCATACTTAGAATCGTGCGCATTTACGAGTGACTCTAAACGATCCATGATACGTAAACCTAGAGCATCCGCTTCGGCATTGTTACCAAAGCCCTTTTTTGGATCTTTGATACCCATCAAGTAGTTTACACATTCTGCTAGACCAACCATACCAAACATACCAGTAAAGTTATCTAACTTCACAAATCCTTCAGTAACAAGGAAGTTAGACTTAAAGAATGCAGTCTTCTCAACTAAGAATTCAATACGATCATCCATCATCTTTAACATGATTGAAGTATAGTATGGTAAAACATTCTCCAAGAAGTCTTCTGTATCCTTAGCTTTCAAGGCACACTCATACATACGTAGACGTGGTAAGGTGAAACCGCCACCACAAGCCTTTAGACCGTTATAGCATGAAGCAATCGCATACTTATCGCCCCATTCTCTTGTAAACATCTTATGGTTTGCAAAAGATGGCTTAGATGTTTTCATCATGCACTTAACAGCTAATTCAGCAAAGTCACGTGGAGTAATATCTGGATCATACTTCAAAGTTAGATTAGGAACTGCTAGCTGCATCTCTTCTGTTAATTCAAATAAAATGCGTGCAGTTTCTGATGCCTGTGGTCCTACATCTGCATGTACAAAAGAGTCCGTTAAAGTACGGTCAATATTCAATAAGAACAAACGCATTGCTGCTTTAGCATTCTCACGACTTTCCTTTAATACAAATGGTTCAAGTAAATCATCAAAATCACCTAGATATACTGGGAAAGAAGTAATACTTGGAACACTATGATAAAAAATCAATAATGTATTTAATGCTTCATAAAGATTTTTTGGAGCTTCTAATTGTAAAAACTTACAACCCTTCTCCATCAACAATTCATAATCTGGACAAATATAGCGTGGACGATATGGAGCATTGCCCTCACCTAAATCACAGATAATGCGATCTGCTTTTGCCTGAATTAATTCTGGACTTAATTCAATGGTATGATCTGTATTTTCAGCATATCTAGCAAGTGCTAAAACTTGCTGATGATATGTCAAAGTTTCATCTGCGATGATATTCAAAATATCACTCATGGTCGAAAAATTCCTCCTCTTTTCTATTTTTAAATATATCATATTTTTATTGATATGCATGTACGATGCATTAAATTTTCGCAAAGACTATAACTGATATGCCACCATTCCATAAATATAAAATAATCGTTATAATATTTTCCATACAAAGGTGACCTTATGACTACATTTCAAGAAATTTATAAGAGAATATATACTTCATGGTTAGGAAAGAATATTGGAATACGTTTAGGTGCACCAATAGAATCATGGACTGGATCAGAAGTACGTAAATGTTATCAACCAATTACCAATTATCTAACGGATTATTCACAGTTTGCGGCTGATGACGATGCCAATGGTCCATTATTTTTTGCAGATGTTATGAAATATCATTCCTTTGATGATGTCACAGAACAAGATATGGCAAATAATCTTCTGAATGTAGTCTCATATGAAAAAGGCTTTTTCTGGTGGGGAGGAAAAGGTATTTCTACAGAACATACCGCATGGTTAAACCTGATCAATCATATTGAAGCTCCCCTTTCTGGTTCTTATAAACAAAACTCAAAAGCAATTTCTGAACAAATCGGTGGTCAAATCTTTAGCGATTGTTGGGGATACCTAGCATTAGATAAACCGGATATTGCAATTTCTTTGGCAGAAAAAATGAGTAGTGTTACTCATGACCTTAATGGTACTGAAGGTGGTAAATTTGTAGCAGTATGTATAGCACTTGCTTGGCATATTCAAGATGCTAGAGAACTCATTACTACCGCATTAGCATATCTCAAACAAGATTCAAACTATGCCCAATTAATTCGCGAAATGTTAGACTTCTATCTTCAATATCCAAATGACCCTGAAAAATGACTTGCATATATTGAATACAAACATAGTTACGATAACTATGAAGGCCTTTGTCACATATTACCAAATACAGCCATTATGCTATATGGCATGCTGTATGGAAATAATGAGTTTAATCGTACTATGCAGTTAATTGCTGAGGCAGGTAGAGATACAGATTGCAATTTAGGAAATGTCGGTTCGATATTGGCAATGATGGTAGGTCTAGAAAATATCGATGAGAAATGGATTAAACCAATAAACGATATTCTTTTATGTTCATCTTCAATCGGCTCGAAAAATATTACAACAATTTCTAAATCTGCGTATCATTTTGCAACACTAGCTTGCAAGCTTCACAGTATCTCTTGTCCTAACGAAACAATTGGAAAGCATACTACAGATTTCTCTCTTCCGTATGCAACAAATGGGTTTCAAATTGAAGCAGATCGTTATCATGCATGCAATTTACGCGTAAATCAAAATCAATTGAAAGTATGCTTAGATGACATTCTTCCAAATCAAGAATTTAAATTATACAAACATTGTTATTATCGTCCACAAGATGTATATGATTGCCGCTATGAACCAGAATTTTCCGCAACTATCGAACCTGGCGATATCCTTCACTGTTCTTTAGACAATGCAGAGTCACTCCCTATCGATATGGCAATATATGTCAAAGGATATTCCGGTAAAATTTATCATAGCGAGTTTACTCAAGTTTTAAATTTAGAATATCAGCCAAACACAGATGATATTCCCTATTTAGAATACGGTTTACTATTACGAAGTAAAAATCGTATTCAGCGAAATTATTTCGCTGTAAATAGCTTTGAAGTCATAAAACAACCGTCCTATCAAATTGATTTTTCTTCATTGAGTGTGGAAGATTGGGGATACGATATTGGATTAAAACAACATTACGGAATCTCTGGGCTACGCATTCATCGCGGTAATGCAACCATTGAAGAAAAACGATTCTTATTAGATGCGCATAGCGAATTCAATTTTAGCGGCCCAGACGTTTCAATACATCGAATGTCCCTTTCATGGATGCCAGAAGACAACATTCATCTTCACATGTGTTATCAGTGGCATGGATGCTACGATTACAAATCAATCGAAGTTGATAATCAGTCTGTATATTTAACTACTAACAACAATCGGAAACTAACACGGAAGTTAATTACATGCATGAATGAAGAAATTAAAATGATTATATACGATTATAACCAACAAGCAATCTACATAAATGCGCAGAAGTTTGAGATAAATCTAACACTTGTTCCATCTTGTGTAGCAGTTCTCAACGAATCAAAGACAGCTACCCAACTAATCAGCTGTAGAATTGAGGGAAAATGACAAAGAAAAAATATGTACTCATTGATTGCGACCCAGGACATGATGATGTTATGGCAATCCTTTCAGCGATTGCTAACCCAGATAACTTTCATATCTTAGGTATTACAACTGTATGTGGAAATAATTTGCTCCCCCTGGTTACAGAGAACATGTTGAATGTTCTAGAGTATATCCATAGAGAAGATATCCCAGTATGTATGGGTGCGGATAAACCGCTTGTTTATCCACCTTCTCCACAGGCAGCACATGGATACAATGGTCTAGAAGGTTTCGAGTTTCCAAAACTTACTATTAAAACAATCGTTCAAAACGTTATAACGTTTATGAAAGAAAAAATTCTTTCATCCCCAGAGCCAGTAACTATCATGGCTCTAGCTCCATTAACAAATATTGCTACACTACTAAAAGAAGAACCAACGCTTATCAATCAGATTGAACAAATTGTTGTCATGGGTGGATCTTGGTATAGAGGTAATGTAATTCCTCATGCTGAATTTAATATTTATGCAGACCCCCATGCCGCAAAGGAAGTATTCTCTGGCAAAATACCTACCGTTATCATTCCACTTGAATGTTGCGATGACTGTACAATTAGTGAAGAGACTGTTCAAAGTTGGATGAACGATAAACGCTATCTTACAAAAATGGTCGGTGGAATTATGGATTTCTTTGCCATCTATGGCCGTGAGCACCAACGCACACGACATACAATCTTTGATTTAGCAGTGACAGAATACTTACTACAACCAGAAATTTTTCAAGGTGAATCCTGTGATTGTGAAGTTATCCTTACTGGAGAAGAAACTAGAGGACAAACAATTTTCACACCAAATCCAAATAGTAAAATTCTTGTCTTAAAAAATGCAGATACAAATAAATTTGAAAAACAAATTATCTCAGACATTCACAAACTTTCAATGCAGATAAATTAAAAAAGTCATGTACTCAATTGAAGTACACGACTTTTATTTAACAATTGGAAATTCAAACCAGAATGTACTACCTTCTCCAGGATTACTCATAACACCATATTTAGCATCATGTAGTTCGAGAATCTCTTTGACAATTGCTAAACCGATACCAGAACCATTTGATACACGTACATGTTCCTTGTCGATCTTATAATAACGATCCCAAATTTTAGCGATATCTTCTTTGGCAATCCCCTCACCAAAGTCTTGAATTTCTACACGAACCGTATCATCCGTTTTTGTTTCACGAACAATAATATGCTTTTTATCACCACTGTAGTTGATTGCATTTGTCATGAAGTTATTGAATACCTGTTCAATACGTTTCATGTCTGCATTAATGATTGCTTCATCAGCTAATTCACTATCAATCGTGAAACCTTCTTGCATGTGATAAACGTCATATTTTTGTAACTGTGTATGGAGAACTTTCGTTAAATCGAAATTTTCTTTTTCTAGGCGAATCTTTTCTTCCTGTAATTTTGATAAATCTAACAAGTCATTTACTAGTGCCGTTAAACGTTTTGATTCATCAATAATGACTTGAATATTTTCATCTGTCTTCTCTTCAGGAAGATCTTTCATCATCTCACCATAACCAGAAATCATGGTTAATGGCGTACGTA
>JABZMB010000027.1 GCA_015256455.1 Solobacterium sp.
GAAAATATAGGTGTAATTTGAGGGAGTAGCTGGCACATGCCCGTGCAGCAAGTCAACATACTGGTAAAAACCTGGCTTGTTTTAATTAGCGAGACTCATGATTACCTTTTTGGTAATACATGGTCTTTTTTTATTAACATGTTCCTTACCATATTCAATAGGAGTGAATGGATATGATAAAACTATTAATACAAGCAGCTTTATTGGGTGTCGGTCTTGCGATGGATGCTTTCTCGGTATCAATGGCGAATGGAATGAACGAAAAGAAAATGGCAATATCTAGAATGATTCAGATTGCCATTGTTTTTGCAGGTTTTCAATTTTTAATGCCAATGATTGGATGGTTTGCGGTACATACGGTCTCTTCTGCTTTTGTCATCTTTATGGATGCTGTGCCATGGATTGCCTTGATCTTACTACTTTATATCGGTGGTGGAATGATCAAGGATGGTTTTGAAGAAGAGGAAGAGGATGAAGCTGAATATGAAGCTAGTACTCGTAAACTTATGATTCAAGGTATCGCGACTTCGATTGATGCTTTATCCGTTGGATTTACGATTGCAGACTATACGTTATCTTCCGCATTGATTACTTCAGTTATCATTGCAGTTGTGACATTTATCATCTGTTATGTAGGTGTAGTATTAGGCAAGAAGTTTGGTATGGCTTTTGCTAATAAGTCATCTATCTTCGGTGGTATCATTCTTATCTTGATTGGTATTGAAATATTTGTGACAGGCATTGGGTTATTGTAAAAATAACCTTTTTTAGTTCATACACAGGATGAAGTAGCACCATATATTTATAGATTGTTAAATTGTATAATATGCAAGATACTACATTTTGAAAAGAAAAAAACAATGAAAGAAGGTACGAATGTGAATAACACAAAGATGCGAAAAGAATGTGAAGTACTGTGGGCTAAAAATAAATATTATGTGTTAAGCAAGTCACATAAAGTATACTTAGAAATTAGAGAGTATTTGAAAGAAAAAGAAGTTGATATTCAATTTCTAAAAGAAAAAATCTTAAATCTAAGAGATGTAGAAGAGAGTAAAAAAGATTTTAATAATGCGATTCTTCATGTATGGGGATATTTCAAGAAAGACGCAAGTGACGCTGAAAAACAGGGCTTATTTAGCATACTAGAAAAATATATGATAGATGAATCAAATCAAGAAACTGTGATTGAATATATCAATGCTTTATTAAAGAAATATCCAAATCAATATTTACAAGAATCTACTTTATTGACAGGAGAATATGATGAGACTCTGGCATGAACAAATGATTACGCAATTGCCTAAAAATCAACTTCTTGGACAGCATAGAGAATGTTGTGCATTAAGAGGTAATGGATGGCAAAAGAAACATAGAACAGTAGATTATGTGTTTCTCTACTCTCCGTATTGCTTATATCGCTATCATTCCTTAGTCATGGATGAAATGGAAAAAAGAGGGTATCGAGTTTCTGAAGAATGGAGAGATAAGAATTATCGAGGAAAGGTAGCAGAAAGGTATACTAATCTTAAAGAAGTGACGGTAGATACTCCAATTTATAAAGAACATAATCATCAATATTTACTTGAATGTATAGAAAACCTAAGAGAAAAGGGTATTCATTTCACATTGTAAAAAGAAAAGCTTAATAAACGACACAAAGTGAAGTTGATTAAGCTTTTATTTTAAACTTGGAAAGATGTTGATGAAGTCATCATGAATTGTTAAATCGGCAGTAGAATCGTAACTGGTTTGATCACGATTAATCAAAACGAGTGTTTTACCACCAAAGTAACGCAGCAGTCCTGCAGCTGGATATACAACAAGAGATGTACCTAATACAATACAGGTGTCTGCAGTTTGTAATGCATGTAATGATTGATTCAGGATTGTTTCATCTAATCCTTCTTCGTACAAGACTACATTTGGTTTAATGATACCTTTACACTTTGGACAAAGTGGTACAGTATCCATTGTTAAAATATCATTTAGTGAATATTTTGTATGACATTGCATGCATGTATTATGTAAAACACTACCATGTAGTTCTAATACATTTGTTGAACCGGCAAGTTGATGTAGTCCATCTATATTTTGGGTGATGACGGTAACCTTTTTCTGACGCTTCTCTAAAGAGGCGATATATGTATGTACGTAGGATGGCTTTACATTTGGATATAACATCTTATCGCGATAGAAGCGAAAGAATTCTTTTGGTTGTTGTAGGAAGAAGTGATGACTTAAGATTTCTTCTGGTGGGAATTGATACTTTTGATTGTAGAGGCCATCAATACTACGGAAATCAGGGATACCACTAGCAGTAGATACCCCGGCACCGGTAAAGAAGACAATATGATTTGAATGATCAATGATGTCTTGAAGTTCTTTTATCTTTTCGTTCATATGATTTCTTTCTAATAAGTTTCAATAACTTTATTTGCGATTGTTAGTAATTTTTCTTTTAGCTTAGCTGGTTGGATTACTGTTACACGATCATAGAATAATAATAGCCAACTTAATAGGGTTGGTGTTATCGCTGTTTTTAGGCTTAGGATAAAATAGTCATCATTTACTTCGGAGATAATCATTTGCTTACCGAACTCATCTAAGATGATGCTTGCCATGTCTGTTGTGCATTTAATGGTAATTGTTTCTGCTTTGCCTGCGTACATCTTCATGGATGTTTGTAGGTGCTCTTCTAAGTTGAATGCGATAGTCTCTACAGGTTGATCAATCAGACGAACTGTCTCCATCTTATCAATACGATAGTTTGTAAAGGATTGATACTTCTCACTATAGAGTACGCAATAGTATTTTCCTTCATCGGAAGTAACTGCATATGGCGTTAATATATAACGTTTTTTATTTTTACGGTATTTCTTTTCCTTTGAAATTGTATAGTCAAAGTAGTAGAAAGAAATCTGATAGGAATGCTTGATAGCATGTAAAATCAATTTGATGTTGGATAAAATTTCTTGATTGCTTGTATGTATATTTTGCCTGCGTTTTAGACTATGGTAGGGACTTGCAAGATGCTGGAGCTTTGTTTGTATTGTACTAATTTCTTGATTTGATAATGTTGTTTGTTGGTTAAGATAATCAGAAAGAATAAAATGCTCTGCTTCATTGAAATACGGTACAAGATAATAGCCAGAATAAAACTTATGAAATTCATAGCGAATATCATAGTTGTATTCTCGCAGTGTATCAATTGCACGATATACAGTACGACGATTGGAAGGGAAGCCATCTGCTTCTAAGATTGCCTGCAACTCAGGCATTGAGATTAGATGTTCTTGATCTGGATACTGACGTAGTATCTCTAGAATTTGTAATGGGAGTGAGTTTGTATTTTTCATATTCTTAATTGATGTGCATTTATATGCACATCAATTATATACCTAACTGCTAAGATAATCCATGTAGAGAAGGTGATAAATATGACAAATAAACAACTATATTTTGTAAATCGTTCTGTATTATTTCTAGCAATTGCATACGCAATTAATGGTTATACACTACCAGCACTTGCTTGTAGTATCATCTCCGCATTCTTGACTTGTGAGTTTATTGGATATGAAAAAGTCAAGGATAGTCTAATGCAAGTGCTTGTAGTGGGAGTCGTACTAATTGGAATGATTCGTATGGTTGGTTTGCAAGTAAACTTACCAATGTTAGAAGTATCTGCCTACGCTTCCGCACTCTTTGCGGTAAATTGGGTGAAGTATCAGTTCCATACTGTTTCAGAGTTATTGGGACATATTTTATCTTTGATGTTTGTATTTATTGGGGTGTCATTCATACTTCCGATTAATTCATTACAGTTTGGTCATACAATGGTATTTATCGCAATTGTATTTATGCCAATTCTAGCTTCATATGGAATTGTATCGTTATTTTCAAAAGAATATGCAAATACGTTGGATAAGAAGGCTTCGTTACGTTAAAATAGGTACTAAGGAAAGTACCTATGATAAACTATCTGATAAAAAAATATATTACAAATGCGGATGATATTCAGAATGAATCTGTACGCTTTGCGTATGGAAAACTGACGAGTATTATTGGGATTATCGCAAATTTATTGTTATTTATTGTAAAACTGACAATCGGCTTTATGACAAACTCAGTATCCATCATGTCAGATGGTTTTAATAACCTATCTGATCTGATGACTTGCCTTGTGACAGTGCTAGGATATCGTATCGCAAGTAAGCCGGCTGATAAGGAACATCCATTTGGACATGGCCGTGTGGAGTACGTAGTGAGTTTTGTCATTGCGGTTGTTATCTTTAGTGTTAGCTTTGAACTAATCAAGCAGGGTATTCAACAGATTATAGAGCCAAACAGTATTATTTTTAGACCTGTACTAATGGTGATATTGGTCTTATCAATCGGTGTTAAATTTTGGATTAGTTATGTTAATCGTACAATCGGAAATAAAATTGACAATTTAGCAATGATTGCGACAGCACAGGATGCACACAATGATGCATGGTCTACACTCATTACGATTGTAGCGATGTTGTTAAGCCAACTCAAAACATCATTCCCATTTGATGGTGTGGCAACACTGATAATTGCGGGTTTCATATTAAAATCAGGATATGAATTGATCAAAGAAATCATTGACCGCCTCATTGGAAAACCAGCAGATGAAGAGTTGGTAAAACAAATTCGTGAAATTATTTTAAAATATAAAGAGATTCGTGGTCTGCATGATTTAATTATTCATGATTATGGACCAGGTGTTAAGATTGGTAGTGCACATGCAGAAGTTGATGCGAAGATGAACTTTTTAAAGATTCATGACATTATTGACCAAGCAGAACGTGAAGTAGAAGATACATTACACGTGATGATGACTTTGCATATGGATCCTATTGAATATGATAATCCTATTACAAATGCATATTTTGAAGATTTAAAACGCATTCTTTCAGAGATAGATCCAGCAATTACAGTTCATGATTTTAGAACTGTATTAGGTGATGAACATACCAATCTTGTTTTTGATTTGGTAATTCCATACGGTTTCCAATTAGAGGATGAGCAAATCAAAGCAGAAATTGATCGTCACTTTAAATCGTATCCAACAAAGATTTATACTGTGATTACATTCGATCACGCATATACAGGAGTTTAGGATGAAAAAGATAACAATTTGGCATACCAATGATGTACATAGTCAGTTTGAAGATTTCTCTGCGATTGTTCATCATCTCCGTGCACATATGAATAAAGAAAAAGATTTCCTGCTCGATGCAGGAGATTTTTGCGACCAGAAGTCGGTCATGATTAATGGAACGTATGGTGTGGGTGGAATTGAACTATTAAAGAGTGCGGGTTATGATGCGATGGCAATTGGAAACAATGAATTCTTTGCGGGTGTTGAGTATTTGGAAGAAATGGCGAATCAGAATTTCCCATTACTTTCCGCAAATCTTTTTTGTTTAAACAAGGAAGATATTCCTGGGGTATTACCTTATATCATTTTGAGACGTAATGAATTACGAGTATTAGTGATTGGTATTTCACCATACTGGGGAGAAAATCCTGAAAGCACTGCATTTACAGAAATGTGCGGTATTAAACTATTTGAGCCGACAGCTATCGTCCAAGATATTCTTGAAAGAGAAAAGGAGAAATTTGATATTTCTATTCTGTTATCCCATGGTGGCATTAAGAAAGATCGCTTGATTGCACAGGCAACAGATGGCCTAGATTGTATCATTGGTGGACATTCTCACACTGAAATGGACGGGGCTGAATATATCAATGGGACTTGGATTCACCAAAGTGGTTGTTGGGCAAAGTATTTGGGTAAATTAACTTTAGAAGTAGATGACCAGTATCATGTTGTGTCTGCTTATGGAGATAATATTGTTGTTAAGAAAGAAAAGGATTCTGCAATTGAATCAGTGATAGCACAACAAACTGAAATAGCCATTGCAGAGCTTAGCAAAGTTCTTTACGTCTTACCACAAGATCTTGAATTTTCAATGGAACATGAATGCATGGCAATGAACGTACTTGCGGATATGATGTGGAAGACGTATCCTTCGGATTTGGCTTTGATCAATCATGGAATTCTTTCGAAGGGAATTTCAAAGGAGGTTACGAAGTTGAATCTATTGGAAGTATCGCCATCTCCATTAAATCTAACAACTGTCGTATGGTCTGGAAAGCAGATCAAAGATGCAATATTTGCATCACAAAAAGATGAGTATATTTATATGACTTCAAATCGTTGGTCTGGTTTCCGAGGAACCAAACTAGGGACAATGGCGGTGAGTCTTAATGTACAAGTAAATTGTGATTTACATACAATTGAGATAGATGGAATACCACTGGACGAAGAAAAGTGTTATCGTGTTATTACAAGTGACTTTCTACAAAGAGGATCTGGATATGAGATGCTGGGTGAGTCATTACAAGAAACCATATTTGCGAAAGAGTATTTTAGAGATCTTTTAGAAATGAAACTAAATGATCTTCAGTTTATAGAATCTGCGCAAGTAATTCGCTTTCATCGAGGTAAACTATGAGGAATTTCTTTTCAAGAAGTAATTTATTACTGATATTAGCATCGATTATCTGGGGTTGTGCGTTTGTGGCACAGAATGTGGGAATGAACTATATAGGTCCATGGACATTCTCGACAATACGTTTTTTGATTGCGGGTTTTTCACTTTTAGCAATCATTCCAATCTTAGATAAGAAGCGTACACATGTCATTCGTCCTAAGACGAAGGAAGAAAAACAGAAGTTATTATTAGGCTCTGTCTTATGTGGTCTTGCCTTATCCATTGGTAGTATCGTACAGCAGATTGCGATGTTGACGGTGCCAGTTGCGAAGGCTGGTTTCCTAACAACCTTATATGTATTGTTCGTGCCAATTATCACACTGTTATTTGGCAAAAAGATTCCCCTAAAAGTTTGGGTTGGTATCGCAATGGCTTTATTTGGATTATACCTATTAAGCATGGCGGGTAATCTTGCACTCGGGATTGGAGAAATATTCTTGATTCTAGCTGCGTTCTTATTTGCAATACATATTATCATCATTGGTCATTTCAGTACCCGTGTTGATCCAGTTAGATTATCTTGTGGACAATTATTAATTGGTGGATTTGCGACAGTAATTCCAATGATTGTGATTGAAAGACCTACCATCGCTTCTATCTTAGCAGCCTATATTCCATTACTATATACAGGTATCTTCTCTTCTTGCGTTGCGTATACATTACAAATTTTTGCCCAGAAGGAAGCTAATCCTACGATTGCAGGAATGTTGTTATCCTTGGAGTCTGTATTTGCGGCATTAGCAGGGTATCTAATATTAAATCAAGTTTTAAATACTAGAGAATTAATTGGTTGTGTACTCATCTTTATTGCGATCGTGATTGCACAACTTCCTGATCGTCGTGATATGGTAAATGTCACAAAAGAAACATAATATTAGACATAAAGAAAGACGCAACAAGTTGTTGCGCCTTTTTACATATTTAGTTTTTTGCGTCTACGATGAGGTTTGTAATCTTCTTAGCAAACTCAACTGGATTTTTAATTGGTAATCCTTCAATCAATAATGCTTGATCATAGAGTACATCTGTATACTCCTTAAGTTTGTCAGGGGAAGATGTAGATACTTCACGTAGCTTATTGAAGATAGGGTGGTTGGGATTGATTTCTAGAATCTTTGTGGCTGTAATTGCTCTATCTTTATTCATTGGATCATTTGCCATATAGCGTTCCATATCTAGGGATACACCTTCATCCGCAACGATACATACAGGATCATCAATCAATCTAGATGAGATACGTACTTCCTTAACTTTATCTGCTAACGCATCCTTCATCGCTGCTAACATATCCTTGTTTTCAGCTGTCTTTTCTTCAATTTCCTTTTTTTCTTCTTCGCTATCTAAGTCTAGATTTGCTTGAGAGATGGAAACAAACTTCTTTTCATCGTAGTTCTGCATAATGCCAGAAACAAACTCATCACGCGCATCTAAGAAGTAGAGAACTTCATAGCCTTTCTTCTTTAACTTAGGCATGATAGGGGAACGTTCAATTTCATCCACGGAAGAACCGACTGCGTAGTAGATTGCGTTTTGACCTTCTACCATACGATCTGTATATTCCTTCAGGGTGACATACTTACCTTCCTTAGAAGATCTAAATAAGATGAGGTCTTGAAGTTGTTCCTTATGAATACCATAATCTTGATAGATGCCATATTTCAGATTTAAACCAAAGTTATCAAAGAACTTCTCATAGTTTTCACGATCATTCTTTAACATATCTTCTAGTGCAGAATGAATCTTCTTTTCGATAGATTTTGCAAGTAACTTAACCTGACGGTCTTGTTGGAGAATCTCACGTGAGATATTGAGGTTTAAATCATCGCTATCGATAATACCTTGTACAAAACGGTAGTAATCAGGTACGAGGTCCTTTGCTTTATCAAGGATGAATACACCCTTGGAGTATAACTGTAATCCGGCTTCAAAGTCTTGATAATAGAAGTTATATGGAGTCTTAGAAGGGATAAACAGTAACGCTGTATAGGAAAGTGTTCCTTCTACGTTATAGTGAATAACCTTCTGAGGTTTTTCCCAGTCATTGAACTTTGACTGATAGAAAGAGTTATATTCTTCTTCTGTTACTTCAGACTTTGGCTTCTTCCATAGTGGAACCATGGAGTTTAGTGTTACAAGTTCTTTGGTATCAATTGTCTTTCCTTCTTCAGTTGGATCAGGGATAGACTTTGTGACTTCCATTTGGATAGGGTAGCGAACATAGTCAGAATACTTCTTTACAAGTTCACGAATCTTATATTCTTCTAGGAACTCATCGAAAGACTCTTCCTCTGTGTTGTCTTTCAGATCAATCGTAATCTTTGTGCCTGCTTCAGGTTTATCAATCTCTGTGATTGTGTATCCATCTTCACCAGAGCTTGACCATGCATAACCTTTATCTTCAACTGGAGACTTTGTCTCTACAAGTACATGCTTTGCGACGATAAATGCACTATAGAAACCAACACCAAATTGACCGATAATATCGACGTTATCAGTATTGTTTTCAAGCTGTTTACGGAATTCGGCAGAGCCACTTCTTGCGATAGTACCTAGGTTTTTTTCTAGCTCCTCTGCACTCATACCAACACCAGTATCTTCGATAATTAACTGACGTGTATCCTTTTTAATAGCTAAAGTTATCTTTAGATTTTCTTGATTCGTTGCGTAGCGAGAATCTGTAAGAGAGAGATAGTGACGTTTATCTAAAGCGTCAGAAGAATTAGAGATTAACTCACGTAAGAAGATTTCACGATTTGTATAGATCGAGTGAATCATCATATCTAACAATCTTTTTGATTCTGCTTTAAATTGTTTCTTTGCCATAGTATTTTACCTCCTTAGCACTCTTGTGCTATGACTGCTAATATAGTGTAACACTGAATGAGGATGATTTCAAATCAAAAAGATAGATTCCAGTAGTATTAGAATATTTAAGGGCGAAAGAAATACTGTCTTTTAAGAGTTTGATTGGGATAATACGTATTATTCCAGTTTTTCTATAATGAAAAACAATATCTAGTATTTCGGTAGTTCAGTATTAAAACCAGTATAAATTTTCTATATTTGAGATATGAAGAAAACTATACAAGATGCAATAAAGCTGATGACCTATCAAATGAGAACTCTAAGAATCAATCATCATATGACTCAAAAACAAATGGCAAGTATTTTGAATGTTTCAGCGCAATCGATTTCAGCGTATGAAAATGGTGTGATTCGACCAGATATTGAAGTGATTATGAAGTATGCTGAGTATTTTAAAGTGGATATTGCATATTTGATGGGAATCAATCTATATGGTGCAATACATGACGTCCTTCCAACGCAGACGGAAGCACAGATGTTCATGGCATATCGTAGAAGACCTGCTTGGATGCGAAAGGTGATACGCGAGCTGTGTTTTAATGGAACGAAGTATCGTACACAAGATGAAGAACAAGATTATGCCATGATGCTAAATGATCATGAAGGTGAGTACAAATAAAAAAGCATCTACAATGCTTTTTCATATACACGAATACGGAACTGACAAGTTACATCTAAAGTTGGGATTTCTAGTAAACGCTGCTTATCTTCAATAGATGTCTTATAGGTATAAGGGGTCATCTGGAATAACTGATATAGTGTTTCCTGATCAAGTGTTACAACATTTTCAATGATTTCATCTTGGATGAGTTGTAGATCTGTTTTGATATCCTCCATGATATTTTCGTATGGAGTATCATAGAGAACTGCTTTCATCTCAAACAAATGTTTTGGGCCAGGTGTAACGAAGATAAACTTTCCACCTGGTTTTAATATACGCTGTAATTCATCTGTTGCGGCAGGCGCAAAGCAGGTAACAGCTACATCACAAGAGTCGCCTTCGAGCGGAAGGTGGAAAATAGAAGCTACAACATACTGGGTTGACTTATCATTTTTAGAAGCATGTTTTAAAGCATCCTTTGAAAGATCAAATCCATATTTTTCCTGTGCAATAAAACCATCGGTATAATAGCCTTCCCCACAACCTAAATCGACAAAGACTTTTGGGTGAAAAGTTGTATTTAAGTTAATGAGATATTCTTTTAAGAAGGCATAGACACCTTTTTCTAAAAAGGCAGTACGTGCTTTTACCATCTCGATATTATCACCATGAAATGGTTTATTCGAGCGATATAAATTGATATAGCCTTGTTTAGCATAATCAAAATGATGGTTATTTTCACAGATTGCTTCTCGGGTGGAACGATTTAATTTTGACTGACAAATTGGGCAAATTAATTTCATAGAAAAAGTATAGCACAAAGTACTTGACTGAAAGTCAGTCAATAGTTATAGTAGATGTAGGAGGTAATAAAAATGCCAGAAAATAAAGATAACGAAGAACGAAAGAATGAGTTTATAGATGCGGCAGAAAAGCTATTTAAAGAAAATGGCATTGTAGAAACAACAATCAGCTCCATTGTAAAAGAGATGGATGTAGCAAAAGGACTATTCTACTATTACTTCAAATCAAAAGATGATGTAATTGAAGCAATCAGTAATAAATACAACGAAGCATTTAATGCCATGATGCAGGAAAGCATGAATAAAGAGGATTATACAGAACGTTTACAACAGTTCGTAAATAACTCTGTGAAGTCTTTCCGCGTATTACACGAAAAGCTGAATGGCGAAGATGGTGCAGATCTTTCTAACCTAAGTGTTAGATCTACCTTGGAAGCGAAGAATAAAGCAATCACAGATTTAACAAAACTATTTGATGAAGGAGTACGACTTGGTGAGTTAACATTAGACAACACGAAGTATTACGCAAACATCTTAATCAGTGGTATTGTAGAGTTGATTGACCAAGGCGAAGCTACAAATGAAGAAATCGCATTTATTATTTGGGACCTCATTGAAAGGGCCGGAAAGGACTAAGGACATGTCAGAAAATAACAAGAATGGATTCGAAGATTTAGGAAAAACAATTTCCGATTTACTAACAAACGTTACAAAGGTTGTAACAGAAAGTACAGAAGGTCTTACTTCTAAGTTAAAGGTTGAAAAGCAAAAGGCTGAAATTCGTGCCGAGATTGGACATCACTCACGTGAGCTATCTAAGTACTATGAAACATTAGGCCGTAACTACTACAACGATATTGTCATCAATAAGAAGTCTGGTACATATACAGAAGTAATGGACAATATCCGTACAAAAGAAAAGTTGATTGAACTATTAAACGAAAAGTTAGATGTATTAGAGAAGTAATGAAAAAGTGCGATTCTTAGGAGTCGCACTTATCTTTTTTACGAGAATCATAGGAATACTTACAACCACAGTAATCTTGACGATATAGACAATATGCATCAGAGATTTCTGTAGAATGTTGTTGGCCATTTCCCTTTTTAAAATCAGAGTAGAAATACTTCGTGTATGAATATTTCTGCTGTAATGAGCGGCCAATCTCATTGAGCTTCTGAGAATCTTTTTGACGTGAGAAGGTCATGACCGTTGTAAAGTAGTCATAGCCATTTTGGTCTGCATAGGCAAACGCTGCATTCATTCTCTCTGTGTAACATGAGAAACAACGTAGCCATCCTTCAGGATCATCTTTTCTTTTTGCCAAAAGTTTTTGGTCAAAAGCATCATAGTTATATGGCTCTATTACCATTTTAATTTCTCCATGCCATCTTTCATCCAGATACCGTTTCATATCAGATAAACGCATGTCGTATTCTGAGGCTGGCCAGATGTTGGAGTTGTTATACATAATCGTTACATCAAATACTTCGTGAAGGAATTCCAGAGGCCAACATGCACATACAATACAACATGCATGCAAGAGTAACTTTGGCTTTTTGTTTGTGTTGGCTTTGATGTTTTTCATCTCTTTGAGAGACTCTACATAATAGTTTGTCTTCGTAGAAGATTTACGATTCTTTAAATAGGCAATATAGGCTTCTTTTTCTTTCTCATTCATTGGTAATTAACATACAATCGCCGAAGGAGAAGAAACGGTATTTCTCCTGTACTGCATGGCGATACGCTTCTAGAGTAAATTCATATCCTGCAAAGGACGCAATCATCATAATCAGAGTTGATTTTGGTAGGTGGAAGTTTGTTAACATACCATCGATAGTATGCCACTGGTATCCTGGATAGATGAATAATTTTGTCTCACCAGAACATTCCTCAAACTTACCAAAGCGATTCCATACGGACTCCAGTGTACGTACAGATGTCGTGCCAATCGCAAAGATACGTTGACCATTAGACTTGGCAGCGTTTAATGTATCGGCAGCTTCCTTAGACATGTAGTAAACTTCACTATGCATGTCATGGTCTTCGACATCTTCTGTATCCATTGGTCTAAAAGTCCCTAAACCTACATGTAATGTTACATCAACGACAGTAACACCTTTTTCTTTTAACTTTGAAAAGATTTCATCTGTAAAGTGTAAACCAGCAGTTGGGGCTGCGGCAGAGCCTCTTACCTTGGCATATACAGTCTGGTAACGTTCTGGGTCATTTAACTTCTCTTTGATATATGGCGGTAATGGTACATTTCCTAATTCATCTAAGATTTCATTGAAGATACCATTGTAGATCATGCGCATCTTTCGTAAACCTTTTTCACCAATTTCTATACATTCTGCACGTAAACGTCCATCATGGAAGGAGACAATCGCACCAAGTTTTACAACCTTCGCATTACCAACTAGACACTCCCAAATATCATCTGGAAGCTGTCTTAGTAGAAGTAGCTCAACGTGAGCGCCTGTTTCTTCCTTTGTACCAAATAATCTAGCAGGGATAACACGTGTGTTATTACGTACTAGAACATCACCTGCATGCAGGTAGTCTACAATATCGTAGAAGTGTTTGTCTTCATATTTCTTTTCTGTATTGTGGATGACAAGCATACGAGAAGAAGTGCGATCGAGCAAAGGAGTTTGCGCAATTAGTTCTTCTGGCAAGTCATAATCAAAATCACTTGTTTTCCATTTCATATTAAAATCCTCTGTGGTCAAATTTCATCTTCGCAAGAGTTTCCTCTTTGAAGTCATTAAAGCGATCTTCCTTGATTGCTTTTCTTGCGTCTTCCATCAGCTTTACTAAGAATCGTAAGTTATGGATAGACATTAGGCGTGTACCAAATCCTTCGTTTGTACGCTGCAGATGATTGAGGTAAGCCTTTGTGTAGTTACGACATGTATAACAATCACACTCTGGATCAAGTGGTGTAAAGTCATTCTTATAGATGGCCTTACGGATAGAGATTCTTCCTTCACTTGTCATTAGTGTTCCATGTCTTGCGATACGAGTTGGTAATACGCAATCGCACATATCGACATTGCGGCTAACTGCCTCTAATAAGTCATTGACTGCACCAACACCCATGAGGTATCTTGGCTTATCAAATGGTAAGGCATCAGATGCCCACTTCACCATACGATACATCGTTTCTTTATCTTCACCAACCGATGTACCACCAATCGCATAACCAGGGAAGTCCATCTCAATTAACTTTTCAGCACAGTATTTACGAAGATCTTCATAGTCACCACCTTGTACAATACCAAAGAGTGCCTGTTCTTCTGGACGGCTATGTGCTTGTTTGCCACGAAGTGCCCAACGTAATGTTCTCTCTGTACTCTTTTCAACGTATTCACGTGTTGCAGGGTATGGAATACATTCATCAAAGGACATAATGATGTCTGCACCAATCTTATTTTGAATTTGAATTGATTTTTCTGGGGAGAGGAAGAGTGTATCTCCGTTGAGAGTATTCTTGAAGGTAACACCGTCTTCTGTAATCTTACGTTGATCTGCGAGGGAGAATACTTGGAATCCTCCGCTATCTGTTAACATAGGACCTTTGTAGTTCATAAACTTTTGAACTCCACCAGCTTGATCAACGATATCTTCGCCAGGTCTTAGCCATAAATGATAGGTATTAGCAAGCACTACACCAGAACCTATATCTTTTAGTTCTTCTGGGGATACGAATTTAACGGTTGCTTGTGTACCAACAGGCATAAACATTGGTGTCTCCACATCACCGTGTGGTGTGTGTAAAATACCCGTACGGGCACCGGATTGTTTACAGACATGTGTAATTTCAAAAGTAACTGGTTGTTTCATGATTTCCCTCTTTTCCGCTATAAAGTATATCAAATATTACTTTAATTCGCTGAGAAACATCTGCGTGTTATAATGTTTTTATGAGATCGAAAGAAATACGTGTAAGAAATTTACCGAAAGATGACGTTCCTTTTTACGTTTCCAATGTAAAACCAACATCATTTTTAATGATTGCGATGGTTGCTGGTATCAGTTTTTTATGGATACGTTCCTATTTGCAGGTGATTGGAGTCATGGTCATCATGGTATCGTTATTCTCACTATTAATGTTGCCGGATTGTAAACTATATGAAATTCATCAGGACTACATTGTGCTTTACAATCGTCATGATAAAAGAGAGTGTTTCATCATCTACTATGAAGATATGGTATCTTGGCATTATGAATGGAATCCAAGTACTGATCAGCTGGTCATTTCATTAGTAGATGGCAGTGTTGAAAAACAAGAAGTCTATGCGAAGTATCGTATAGAGAAATGGTTAAATTCTTTAGCACCAGGCAAGCAAGCGAAAAAGAATCATAGAAAGTAGGGAGTATGGCAAAATTAGTAAATCCTGAAGCAGTAGAAAAATGTAAAGCGAATATGATTTGTGAAGCAGACGTAGATGATATGAGTTTAATTTTTGATATGTTTAGTGATAGTACTAGACTCAAGATTATGAACGCACTCTTTGTCAGTGAACTATGTGTGGGTGATTTAGCGTCTTTATTACAGATGAGTACAAGTGCTATCAGCCATCAGTTATCTTCTTTAAAGAAAACGAAATTGGTAAAGACAAAGAAGATTGGTAAGAATGTTTATTACTCTATGGCAGATGAACATATCGAAAAAATCTACCAGATGACATACGAGCATATTAAAGAAGATGACTAAAATCGTTGCGATTGATTTTGAGACTGCAAACAATCAAATGTCGAGTGTTTGTTCAGTTGGCATTGCGGTAATGGAAGATGGAGTGGTCATTGATCACTATTACTCTTTGATTAAACCGGAAGAAAACGTTAGTTATTTTTCACCTTACAATATTCGTGTTCATGGCATTACTGCAAAAGACGTTGAAGATGCGCCTACATTTTCAGAAATCTATCGTGAATTAACGAGATATTTTGAAGATGCGGTGATCGTGGCACATAATGCACGATTTGATATGAACTGTTTAAAACAAACTTGTTTGAATACAGGTAAGAAGATACCTGTAATAGAATACTTTGATACAGTGGAATTATGTAAACGTGTCTTTTCGAATCTCAAACATCATCGTCTCAATGATGTATGTGAGTATATTGGAATTGAGCTGGACCACCATAATGCATTAAGTGATGCGAATGGTTGTTTGGAAATTGTCATGGCAGTGATGAATCTGGTTGGAGAGTATGATATTTACCAACTACTAGAACGTTGTCAAACAAAACTTTATCAGTTATAAAACGAACAATGGATACGATTTATATTCGTTGTTTTTTTACTAGATTCATATCAACTTTTTTTGTAAAAAACAACACCAAAAAATGATTACAATTTCCTTTTTACGTGCTAAAATAACTCTATTATTTATGGGGGAAAAAAGAATGAAGAAAATCAGAGTGATTAGTTTTCTTTGTGCTCTGCTGATGGTATGTAGTATTTGTGTGACCACAATTTCTACTGCAGTATTCGCAGATTCATCAACACCTACAACACAACCAGTACCAACGACTAGAACTTATACCGTTCGACATATTCGTCAGACATTGTCTGGCAGCTATGAAGACGAATCCTTGGCAGAATACGAAACTCTTACAGGTAATGTAGGGGATATGACACAGGCACTAGCCAATCGAACATATCCTGGGTTTCAAGCTCTGATTCCTGAACAGGTACAGATAGCACCAAGTGGAGATATTACGGTTTCTGTTTATTATGCAAGAAAGAAGCTAACGACATATTTTCATACGGGTGATCCAGCACAAGATTTCCATTTAACATATTTATATGAAAGTACACAGACACAACCAGCTCAACCAACGATTCCAGGCAAGGTATTTATTCGCTGGGCATATCAGGATAGCACAGGTGCTTTACAGACATGGAATGCTGGAATACAACCAGCAGAGGATATGCATGTTTATGCAGAGTATGATATTCCATTCCAATCGACATATATTATTAATTATTGGTATCAAAACGCAACGGATGAATTATCATTTACAGATGCACAAAAGACATATACATTATTTAATACAGAAACAAAAACACAGAATGTAAATAGTACGGTTGTATATAATGGTCCACAATACGATACGACCTATCGTAAATACAATCAGGCAAAGACTGATGCAGAAAATGCGACAAAGCTTGTCTTAGCGGATGGTTCAACTGTGGTAAATGTTTACTATGATCGTCCGGTGATGACAATTACACTTGTGTATTATAACTTTTCTACAAATACAGAAGAGCGTCGTGAGTCATACCAGGGAATCTATGGGCATAAGACAGATGGTATTTTTAGCATTGACCTAACATATCTATGGTCTGCACCAAATAATGCAAGCTCTCACTATGACAAGACACCACCTACCTTTACAGAACAACAATTCTTTAATGTCGATCCATATCATTTGGAATTCCATGCTAGAAAATTAGCTGTGGCTCCTAGTGCAAAGAAAATTCATGTAATCTATCATGAACAAAATCCTGATGGCACATGGTCAAGAAATCCAAATAATCGTATTTGGGATGTAGATACACTTACTTACAGTAAGTTTAGCGTATATTTTCCTAATACAGCCGCATTTAACTATTCCTATTATTATTGGACAAATGGGGTAGATGAGTATACGACAGATGTTAATGCGTCTAACCCTGATTTAACTGCATATACAGGTGGCTCACTGATTGTTGTATATAACAATAATCAAGTGGTAAATGACTATGATGGTGATGGCCAAACATATATGCACGTATATAAAACACGTAATAAGTATAATCTCCACCTAGAAAATACAGATGGAACAGTACTAAATCTCTATTATGGAGAGCCATTATCCAACTACCAAAATATCCTAAATAATCCAGTTAAGCCAAGCAATGTACCATCACACTATGTATTTACGGGTTGGTATACAACTGATACATTCCAAGAGGGTACTAAGTTGAAAGAGAACACAACAATGTCTAGCCGTGATCGCTTCATTTATGCAAAATGGGAAGAACCTAGTGTAAATGTAACGGTTGTAAGTAATGGCGCTACTTCTGTACTACCAGAAGTTGTAACGATTCCAATGATGTCTAGTGTACGTAAGGATATTCCAAATATTCCTTCTAAGGACGGATATTGGTTTGATGGATGGTATAAAGATCCAGCATTTACGCAACCTTTTGATATCAATGAATCGATTGCATATGATATGACAATCTACGCAAAGTGGATTAATCGTAAGCCAACAAGTTGGAGAATCCGTTATATTGATGATCAAGGAAGAGTGCTAGCACAAGAAGATACAGGTGAAGATAATCTCTATACTGTACTCTTTAGATATGGAAAGTTGATTCCAGATTATGCAGTAGATTATGAAAGTAAGAATTTAACACTTTCATCTGATCAGATGAATCTATTAGATTTTATCTATACATACCGCGTGAAGACAAATTGGGTAACGGAAGATGGTACGCCAATTAAGGAAACAGTCTACGGAACATTTGGTCCAGAAGTATTTGATGGATATGTATATGTATCTACAAATACAGCTGTAAATGGTGATACTACTCATGTCTATCGATGGGTAGGTATCTCTACACCAAAGACAGCTGACCATAACCAAATGGCTTGGTATATGGCTATCCTATGTCTTTCTTCACTAGCAGTGGTATCCATTGCCTATATGAAGAAGTCTTATCGCTAATACATACATATAAGCGGCTAGTGGTCTAGTCGCTTTCTTTGCAAGATAGAAAATGAAATAATGGTGATAATGAAGACTATCCTGTTATAATACATCCATTGATAATGACACAATCTTAGAAAGCTTGTGCCATTTCTTTTTAAAGGAGAAATGATTATGGAATTATTGGACGCTATCAAGCAAAGACATTCCGTACGTTCGTACTTAGATAAGTCAATTGATATAGATGTGCGTAATGAATTATGTAAGTATATTGACGAATGTAATCAAGAAGGAAACTTACATATTCAACTGATTGAAAATGAACCACAGGCTTTCGCAAAACGTTTATATCACTATGGATTATTCTCTAACGTAAAGAACTATATCGCATTAGTAGGTAAGGAGGATTCAACCTTGAATGAGCGCTGTGGCTACTATGGAGAAAAGATTGTTCTTAAGGCACAGATGTTAGGTCTTAATACCTGTTGGGTAGGTGGCACCTATAAAAAGATTGAAAGTGTTGTAGATATCAAACCTGGTGAAAAGTTCTTAATGATTATCGCAATTGGATATGGTGAAAACCAAGGAAGAGAACATAAATATAAGAAGGTGAAAGACTTATCCATTGGCTATCCTGAACTACCGGATTGGTTTATCAAAGGAATAGAGGCTGTAGCTATGGCTCCATCTGCTTTAAACCAACATAGTTATCGCTTTGGCTATAGAGATGGAAAGGTATATGTTAAAAAGGGCCTTGGCTTTGCGCTAGATACCGATATTGGTATTGCAAAGTATCACTTTGAAGTTGCATCAGGAAAAGATCAAACCATTTGGGAATGATTGAACTTGAAATAAATATTTCAAAATTCTATTTCTAATGAAATTTTTTTCAGAGAAATTAGGATATGTTTACAGAAATATTTTGTAATAGTATAATGGAAACATCAAAGGGGTATACAATGATTGAATTTGAAAATAATGCCTATTTCTGGCAGAAGTTAGATACGCTGTACTTATCCAGTGGATACCAAATTACAAGAAAAAAAGGTGAAGTTCATCCACGTTTTCAGAACTTAATCTATCCAGTTGATTATGGATATATCAACGATACAAAGAGTTTTGGAAAAGATGGTGTATCAGTTTATGCTGGTAGTGGCAATCGATATGAGATTAGTGCATTGGTTGTTGCGGCAGACATCCTCATCAAGGAATTAGATGTAAAGGTTCTTGTGGGTTGTACAGAGGAAGAAGTAGACCAGGTATTGCGTTTCCTCAACCAAACAAATTATCAAAAGACTGTATTAATCCGTAAGGGTAATGAATTACC
>JABZMB010000080.1 GCA_015256455.1 Solobacterium sp.
AATAGAGAACATAAAGAACAACACCAACACAATCAAGATGACAATACGAACAAGATAGATTAACTGTTCCGACAAAAATCCCTTGATTGTATCTACATCTGATGTACATCTTTGAATGATATCACCAGTATGATTTTCACTATGCCACTTAAATGGTAAATGCATGATATGTGTAAATAAGTCATCACGCATTGTTTTTACCAACTTCTCAGAACCCATCGCTGTAAAGGATTGGAAGAAATAGCGACATGATACCGCAAGTAACGCAACAATCATGACAATGATTGCGATTACCCAAAGGCTATGACGCAAAAAATCGATTCCACCAATCACATCAATACATTTTTGAACTCCTTCTGGTAATACAACTTCTTTATGATTGATTACTGAGTCTACAGTAAACGCAATAATTCTTGGATTAATTAATTCTAATAACGAAACAAGACAGGCAAAGAGGATAGACAAACCAAAATATCCTTTGGAACCCCTTAAAAAATGCCATATCATGCTTAATTTCGTCGGGAATTTCTCCTTCGACATATTCTTTCCCCCTTCTTCTGATAAATTCATATTTTATCAAATTTAACCTCAAATGGAAAGAAGGCTCGATCATCCTTTTTAGGAAACTAGAATAGAACCACCAATGAATTCACGAATAATAGAATTATTCGCAATGATACTGTCATCATCAATTGACTCAAAGCAAGAAAGGAATTGTAACATCCTCTGTGCTTCTGCGTATTCTGCTTGATCTGGCTGTACTTTTACTAATAGTGGTGTTGCGTATTTCTTTAATACCGCTAGTTCATAAACACATTGGCTATTAAAGAATACATCTGCTTCCTTATTGAATGGGAAGATATACTTTTCTTCCCCATGACGTACTGATGGCCATGATGAAATCGTAACCGCACCATCACGTCCACGTGTACGATTATCTCGAACCATTCTTCTTAACATGCGTGCATCTGTCGTTGGGATACGATGATGCGCATCAAGATTAATCTGTGTTAAAGGACTGATATAGATTTTAAATTTTTCACTATCGTCAATTCCTTCTGTAAGTTGTGGATTGAGGCCATGAATACCTTCAATTACAATCGGCTGTGAAGCATCAATGGAAGTAATTCTCTTACCAAATACCTTCTTACCAGTAATAAAATCAAATTCTGGTAAGTCCACTTTCTCACCATGCAGTAATGCATTCATCTGTGTTTCAAACAGATGTAAGTCTACTGCTTCTAGTGCTTCAAAATCTAATTTACCATTCTCATCTGGAATCATTTCATCGCGATTGACAAAATAATCATCTGTTCCAAGATACAATGGATTTAAGCCTATTACTTTCAATTGTATACATAAACGTTTCGCAAATGTGGTCTTTCCTGACGAGGATGGACCCGCAATTAAAATAATTCTCTTCTTTGCGCTTTGGATTTGTTCCGAAATCATCGCAATCTTCTTTTCATGTAAAGCTTCACTTAACATGATGAGATCTTTCGATTCGTCCTTTTCAATCATGCGATTTAAATCCGACGCAAAGCTTACCTTCAATAACTTCTCCCATTGTGTTTCTTCAGAGAAAGCATCATACAATAACTTCTGTTCCTCATATGGAGGGATTTGATCTGGGAAGTTTGGATGTGGGAAACGCAATAATAAACCATTACGATAACGACGCACCTCAAAGAATGGCACATGACTTGTAGATGGTAATGCATGTACAAAAGTCATCATCTTTTCATCCGCAAGTGTAATTACATATACATTCTTTAAATCACTTGCGGTCTTTAATAAGTCTATACTCTTCTTATCTTTTGCGTCTTTTAGAAGTTCGATGGCAGTATCACGGTCTACATATTCTTCTTTAATTTCTAGGTTTTCTTCTACAAGTTCATGCATGCGCTCTTCAATTTCTTTCGCAAGATCATCTGTCACATTTCCAGCATGAATCACAGTAAATAATCCCTTAGATAATGAGTTTGCAATTGTAACTGTTACATTCTTACCCATAACATCGTGTATTGCCTTCAAATATAGAAGTGTTAATGTGGATTGATAACATGTATTTCCATACGATGCACGTATATCTTGTAACTGTATAACATCCAGGTCATGAACACATTCACTAAAGTGAACATGCTTGTGATTGATGAGTGCAGCGTAAATGTGATGTTCCGTATTCACTTCTTGAAGTAATTCTGCAATCGTTGTGTTTTTTGGCACTTCTAAAGTAAGTTCTTTTTCTGATGGAAGAACTACGCTTATCTGACAAGGGATGTGGTTTAATTTTTTTACTTCTTCCATTTCATAAGAAGTAATATGGCAATAACCAAATGGATGCTTATCTAGATAGTCTTGATGATATTCTTCTGCTGTGTAAAAGTTTTTCAGTGGCTCTAATTCCACAAAGAAACGATCGTACTTCATACGCTCATTTGTATATACTGGTTTAATATCATCTAAATCTTTTTCATCCACATAGTAAATACCTGCTTGATATTGAGAACCTATATCATTGCCTTGACGGTTTCGCTGTCGTGGATCGATGCATAAGAAGAATGCACGAATAACTGTAGATAAGGAAACTACATTTGGTTGATATACAACCTTTACCGCCTCCTTATACCCTGTTTCATTTCGGCAAACTTCTTCATACGTTGGATTATCTGTGAAGCCGTTTGCGTATCCTACTGTTGTTTCCACAACACCATCTAAAGCCTTGAATGCTTTCTCTACACCCCAAAAGCATCCGCCCGCAAGGACAATCATCTTATCTTCTTGATTAAATGTATCCTGTTCTAGTTGTTTTGGCTTATATGCATACACATATTCATCCTCTTCTTGTCCGACTCTTTCATATCCATTGTGTTCTAACACACGTATCGAATAGATATTATCCACATGACAATTCGCATGTATGCATGTTATTCCATAGTCTTCTATCAATTTTTTTGTCAGAAGATACACACTATTTTTAGCATATGTTTGATGGCGATATTTCTCGACAATCATATAACCAATCGAAAGTTCCAATTCATGAATATCGTAAATCTCAATAATACCCTTTAATTGTTCATCTTCTTTCCCAAAGATACCAAGAATGACTTCATCCTTATCTTGATAAGACTTTTCATAATTCTCAATCGTCTTTTCTGCCTGACGTTTTGTCAGTCTTTCTTCATATACTCCCGAAAGATACTTTGCGTCTTCCTGTACAAAACGACGTAATACTATAAACCCATCTTCATACCGTGGGAATTGTTCAAATATTTTCATTTTAAACACCTCAATTCTGTATGTTTATTATACCCCTGAAAATACAAAACAAAAATGGATATCACATTTTAGTCATACCCATTTCTATGATTGTAATAATTGTTTTGTGACGTAAGTCATTCCCTTTTCTGTTAAGGAATATAGCTGATGTATATCATCACGCATAACATATGTCCGCTTAATTAATCTTTCGATACGTTCATCTGTTATTTTAGAAGACCAATTTAAATGTTTATGAATGGTTTGGTATCCAAGTTCATTTTCATTTCCTTGGTGACGGTAGAGATGAACTAGCAATAAATCTTCACAGAACTTTTCATGATTTACGAAGGACTTTGCCCATTGTCTTAACATACCATGACGATGGAAAACAATGCCTAATAGTACTGTTACCATTCCTACCAAACTGCACATACCAGAAACCGATACATTCCACAAAATTGCGATATGATATCCCAGCCAAGAATTGATAATCGCAAAGAGAATGGTTACTAGTATTGTTATCTTTAAATCTTTTGTAATCATGCATGCGGCAGCAGCTGGTGCTACAAAGTACGAAATAACTAGGATACCACCAACACTGTTAAATGCTACAACACAGGTAATTGATACCAGTATCATTAGAACACGATACAGATACGTAACAGGAATGCCTATTAATTGTGCATACTCAGGATCAAAGATAGCGACCTTTAGTTTCTGATAATTGAATATTAAGAAGATTCCATTCATCGCAAGGATTACAAGCATTTCAAACATTGACTTCGGCATTCCAAATTGGCGAATAAATGGTGTAAAGAGCGGATTGCCCATTAATACCACTTCTACATCCAAATGGGTATTCCGAAAGAACTTTGTAATTAAGAGTACAGCTAATGCAAAAAATATAGGAAAGACAATTGCAAGTGCATCATCCCTCTCAACCAAACGATGACGGGATAATTCTTCAACCAGCCATACTGTAAATACACCAAAGATTGATGCACTGATAACTAGCCATATCGAACGTAAATCAGGCACAAAGAAGAAAGCTACTACAATACCTAATAATACGGAGTGAGATAAGGCATCTGCAGTCATCGCTAATTTTCTTAGCACTAAAATTGGTCCTAGGATTGCGCATCCAATCGCTGTCACCATCATCGTTAACAACACTTCTGACATGATTTCGCATCCTTTCCAAGTCTTTTTTGTGC
>JABZMB010000081.1 GCA_015256455.1 Solobacterium sp.
ATACTCTTCCTTCTTATAGTAGAACAACGGATATGTCTGTAACCACATAATCATATTGATGATATTGTGATTGGATTCTTCATATTTACAACGCTGTAAATACTCTTGAACCATAGGCCAATCCATCACTTGTAAGGTTGTAAAATCATTTTCTAATATTTCAGTGGTTACGTTCTCCATAGTCTTATTCTCCGTCTGTATGTTCCTCATATTCGACATCAATGATATCATTTTGATTTTCCTTAGGGGATGAATATGACTGATAGAAAGTACGATCAATATCTAATTCTTCCACACTAGCATTTTCCATCTGCTTGTTTAATCTTTTCGCTTGTATTAAGCCATAAATCACAAATCCTACGATTGGTAATAGTAATAATAGGATAAGCCACCATAGGTAGCGAAAAATCAGCGCAACGATAATCATTAACACGATTGTGGATACTGCTGTCTGTAGTTGTGTTCTATTCATCTTGTTTTACCTCTTTCATCGCTAGTTCATGAAGCTTTACAAAGCGATGTTTCATGCCTGACTTTGAAACAATTTCTCCAGTCTGACGTTCGTAAATACCACATAGCTCCATTAAGGAAGCCTCTGGGTTTGCCTTGCGGAGTGCAATGATATCTTGTAGTTTACGGTCTAATGTTTCTACTCTTTGGTTTTCTTCTAAGATACGAATATCCTCTAGTTGTCCACTGGCAGCCGCAACTGCCTTTACTTCATTGGCTAAGTCCATATTATTCATACGTTGAAGAGAGTTACTAAAATCTCTTGAAATACGAATATTTTCAAACTTCAAAACTGCTTGGTCTGCTTCTATCAAACGTAAGAAATCCGCAATCTTCTCCGCAGACTTTACATATAAAATCACTTTCTTACGACGCGTTGTAATCTTTGCATGAATGTTAAATCTTTCTAATAAGGATGCCATGAATAATGCATGTTCTTCACTGGTGGCTGTAATTTCCAAGTGATAGGATGATTTTTCTGGCGAGTTGATAGAACCACCTGCCATAAACGCTCCTGCTAAATAAGCGCGTGCATTATTGTTTGTCTGTACGATTTTCGCAAGTGGTTTATCTAGTAAACCACGTGTACTATAAATTCCTAAATCCTCCAGAATCTTTGGGGCAGCACTCATAATACGCATACCATAAATACGATTCTTGCGAAGATTCATCTTTCTTTTTACAAACAAACTAATTTCTACGCCATATCGTTCTTTTACCAAACGATAAATTGTACGTGAAACAGCCGCATTTTCTAAACTCACTAATAAAGTCATACCACGACTAGATAAGGAAAGCGATGATGTCATTTGAATGAGTGCGGATAATTCTGCACGTATATCATTACCTTCCATAATCTTTTGTGCTACTTCTTGTTTTACTTCTGCTGCAAATGACATTACTTCACCTCCAGCAATTCTTGAATCACTGCTTTAATTTTTTCTGGATCATGGTGAATAAATCCATTACGGAAGCTTAGTAATTCCTTCGTCACAACCTGATACGGATGGTCATGCTTCACAAGATTGACCTTTGTACTTCCATTTACAGAATAACGTTCTAATATCTTCTCTGGTATTTCATCACATGCGACAATCACTTTATCAACTGGTGCGTGGTGATATAACAACGCATCTACGTGATCTTCTACTGAATATCCATCTGTTTCACCAGGTTGTGTCATCGCATTACAGAAGTACACTAGCTCTGCTTTTGTACTACATAACGCTTCTTGAATTTCTGGAATGATTACATTCGGTAAAATACTTGTATAGACAGAACCAATTCCATAGATGACTAGATCTGCACTTTGTATCGCTTCAACCGCTTCCTTACATGCATGTACTTCATCCTGATAGAACACACGTGTAATATGGTGATTATGATTTGGGATATTCGCTTCCCCACGCACAATGACACCATCTTCCATGCGTGCATATAAAGTGATTACATCCGTACTTGCAGGAATAATATTACCCTTCACGTTTAAAATATGACTAACTTCCTGAATCGCTGTCATAAAAGAACCAGTCTGTTGCGTTAGTGCAGTTAAGATAAGATTTCCTAGATTATGTCCTAGAATATCATCTTCTTTTCCATCAGGGTCATCAAAGCGATAATCCATCAGGGAGCTTAACATGTTTTCACTTTCAGCCATACTAATCATGACATTTCGAATATCACCCATCGCAGGAATATGAAAGTTCTTACGTAACCGTCCTGTACTTCCACCATCATCAGCGACCGTTACGATTGCGTTTAAATCAATATTTTGAATTGTTTTAATACCACGGCAGATTAATGACTGTCCATGTCCACCACCGATAATGACAACTTTATGCTTCTTCATGCGTTAGCCATTCTTTCTGATCACGGTGATCTAAGTAACAGTTATATCTTTCCTTATATACATCATATAAGTAGTTTGCGATAGTAACGGAACGGTGTTGTCCACCTGTACATCCAATCGCTACAGTAAAATGATTCTTACCTTCCTTTGTATACTGTTCAAATGCATAGTCCGTAAATGCAATTAAACGCTGAATGAATTCCTGTGTCTCAGGCTTATCCATAACATAGTCATATACTTCTTTATCATTTCCTGAGAAATAACGGAGCTTTTCATCCCAGAATGGATTTGGCAAGAAACGCACATCAATCATTAAATCTGCATCAAGCGGTACACCATACTTATAGCCAAAGGAAATAAATGAAATCGAGAAGGATGGTATCTGCTTCTTAGCAAAGTAAGATTCTAATTTCTTCTTAAATTCCTTTTCAGAAGAGAAGGATGTATCAATTGTGATGACGTTGTTATCTAAATTCTGCTTAAATCTTTGTCTTTCTTCCGTGATAGCTTCTTCAAGTGTATTTGCAGTATTGCTCAGTAATAATGGGTGGATACGTCTTGTACTCTTGTAACGATTGAGTAATACACTATCACTGGCATCGATAAAGAGTACACTAACAGATGCATTAATTCCATTTAACTTACGAGAGAAAATTGGGAAGTCTTCAGCCGATGTACTTAAAGCAATATAGCTATATCTAGGATCGGCTGAAACTTCAATCATATCTACGAACTGATCTACAAGCACAACAGGATAGTTATCAATAATGTGATAACCCATATCCTCTAAAATGCGCGTTGCTGTAC
The DNA here is from genome assembly GCA_015256455.1 of Solobacterium sp. GTDB lineage: Bacteria > Bacillota_I > Bacilli_A > Erysipelotrichales > Erysipelotrichaceae > Bulleidia. The sequence continues at coordinate 3,167 of JABZMB010000081.1, forward strand.
TCTTACCAGCACCACTCATCCCACTTACAAGTATGATTCTCTTACTAACTTCCATATCCAATTACCTCGTTTCTATTTGAACATCCGAGATTCGACCTCAACTAGTTTGAAGGTCATCGTTACTCTTCTTATTTTACACTATTACTATTATACTATTTATAACAGTAACGTTAATAGGAGAGTTAAATGAACACACCAATTGTTAGTATCATTGTCCCTGTATACAATGCCGCAAAACCACTCGATGGAGATAAAACTGTATTACATCGCTGTATTGATAGTATTTTGAATCAAGAATTCCGTGATTTTGAATTAATTGTTGTGGATGATGGAAGTAAAGATGAATCTGGCAAGATTCTTGATGAATATGCCATAACAGACGAACGTATTAAAGTTATCCATAAAGAAAATTCAGGCGTATCAAATACTCGCAATCTAGCGATGCAGAATGCACGTGGAAAGTATATTCAATTCCTCGATGCGGATGATTGGATTACAACCGATGCCACGAAATCCCTTGTACGTACAATGGAAGAGTCAAAAGCAGATCTAGTCATCGCAGACTTCTATCGTGTCGTAGGAGAAAACACATCCCATAAAGGTAGAATTGACTCCGATAAGGTACTTACAAGAGATGAATTTGCGGACTATATGATTCAAAATCCAGCCGACTATTATTATGGGGTACTTTGGAATAAACTCTATAAGAAATCCATTATTGATACTTATCAACTTAAGATGGATACTAGCCTTTCTTGGTCAGAGGATTTTATCTTCAATCTTGAATATCTACTCCATGTAGAACATGTAGCACCATTACAGTTACCAATTTATTATTATGTAAAAACAGAAGGTTCTCTTGTATCGCAAAGCCGTTTCGATATTCGTAACATCGTTGATATGAAGTTATCTGTCATCAAATACTATGATAACTTCTATAAATCTATTTACGACGAGAAGGAATACGCTCGCAAGCGCCCAGAAATTCTTAGCTTCTTAGTAGGTTTTGCGACAGATGACTCTGCCATCTCTTTCTCCACAAAGAAGCTTGGAGAAGAAATTGTTCCAGTCGCAAAACTACGTGATCATAAACAAGATGCGATACTACATAACTACTACACCATAAAGCTACTAGAACGTTTACTACAACGTATCGCAACAGAAACTGGTTTAAGTACAAACGAACTCATGATTATTCATTATCTTTCTTGTTTCCAACGTTCCAGTATCACGAAAGATATGGCTCTATTTACAGATATCAACCAATTCTTATTGTT
>JABZMB010000028.1 GCA_015256455.1 Solobacterium sp.
GCACGGTGAATAACAACTGGTCTCTTCTTTTCGCCACCATTTGCGACATACTCTAATTCAAAGCGTTCTGGTAACTGATAGTCTAACTGAATTGTAGATAATGTTACATCATGGCCTAATGCAGAGCGTACCTGAACGTCAATCTTAGGACCATAGAAGGCAGCTTCACCTTCTGCTTCATAATATGGAACATTCATTTCCTTTAAAACTTCACGTAATTCAGATTCACTTCTTTCCCAAAGTTCATCATTACCGAAGTACTTCTCTGTATTTTCCTTATCACGTAAAGAAAGACGGAACTCAAACTGATTTAAGTTGAAGTCCTTATATACATCCAAGATTAACTCCGTTACTGCTTTAATTTCAGAAGCAATCTGTTCTTCTGTGCAGAAGATATGAGAGTCGTTCTGTGTAAACGCACGGGAACGTTCAATACCAGTTAATGCTCCTGATGCTTCAAAACGGAAGTCATTTGCAATTTCAGCAATACGAATTGGTAAATCACGGTAGGAATGTAATTGTGACTTATAGATAATCATATGTTCAGGACAGTTCATTGGACGTAATACAAATTCATCGTCATCCCGTTCCATAATTGGGAACATATCATCCTTATAGTGTGCTAAATGTCCTGAAATCTTGTATAGCTTTGTACTAGCAACAGATGGTGTTAACACATGCTGGTAACCTCTAGCAATTTCCTTATCCATGATGTAATCAGATAATAAACGTCTGACTGTCATACCATTTGGTAACCAAAGTGGTAAGCCACCACCAACGATTTCTGAGAACATGAAGATCTGCATATCCTTACCAAGCTTACGGTGATCTCTTTGTTTTGCATCTTCAAGATCAGCTAAGTGCGAATCTAAATCCTCTTGTGTTGGTAAGCAAACACCATAGATACGTTGTAGTACCTTGTTGTTTTTATCACCCTTCCAATATGCACCAGAGTGCTTGATCAACTTGAAGTAACGACAGTTCTTTGTAGTATCTGTATGAGGACCACGACATAAGTCAGTAAAGTCACCCTGTGTATACATAGAAATGTTTGTACCTTCAGGCATACGATTAATTAAATCAATCTTATATTCGTCATCCTTGAACTGTTCCAAGGCTTCCTCACGTGTAATTTCTTGACGAACAATACGCTTGTCTGCTTTTGCACACTTCTTCATTTCTTTTTCAATTTTAGGTAGATCTTCATCACGAATAACATCATCACCTAAATCAATGTCATAGTAGAATCCCTCTTCAACAACTGGTCCTACCCAGAACTTTGCTTGTGGATATAGATGTTTTACAGCCTGGGCCATTAAATGCGCACAACTATGATTTAGCGTATTCAATGAAGCATCTTCTTTAAAATTTCTCATAATCTCCTCCTCGTATGGGGCAAACAAAAAGCGCCCCTTTCTTTGAAAGGACGCTATTAGCGCGGTACCACCTTAATTCCAACGATAAACGTTGACACTTTATATCTGTAACGTAGAACTACGGTAACTCTTTCGAGCACTGCTCCAAGGTAGTAATACATATATGCCTCATATTCCTTCCAGCAACCGGAATACTCTCTCTATCAGCACTATACATATCATGTCCTTTTCGATGCATTTGATATACAAATTTTAGACCTGCTTGTGATAAACGTCAAGTTTAGAATAAACTCATTTGATTACTTTCTTGTAATCCTACTAAACAACCCATGTGTGAAAGTTTCACTAACATGGAAGAAGATACCTGTGTACGTTTTAGGATGTCCTCTTTGGATAAGAATTCGCCCTTTTCACGTGCCTCTTCGATTGACTTTGCAACGTTAACACCTAAACCATCAATCACCGTAAATGGTGGGATAATCGTCTTTGGATTATCTGGTGAAACTCTAAACTCAGTCGCAAGTGATTTATATAAATCAACATTAGAGATGTTATAACCACGTGCATACAATTCTTCACATACTTCTAATACATCAAATAAAGACTTCTCTTTATTTGAAACGGGATTTTCAGGATTCCGTTCAGCAATACGTGTACTAATATCATTCATGCGCGTACGAATCACATCAATACCCTTGACCATGGTTTCAATTTCATACGTATCACAACGTAGTGTTAGATACTGAATATAGAAATTGAGCGGTTCATGTACCTTGTACCATGCAATACGCATGGCCATCATAACATACGCAACTGCATGTGCTTTTGGGAACATGTACTTAATCTTCTTACATGATTCAATATACCAATCTGGAACCTGGTGCTCAATCATGGATTTTTCCCAAGCTTCCGTTAAACCTTTACCCTTACGTACAGATTCCATAATCTTAAAGGCATCTAGTGACTCTAAATTATGGTCTAAAAGATACGTCATAATATCATCACGACATCCAATAACTTCATCAATCTTATGTCCTTGACGGATTAGTTCCTGTGCATTACCAGCCCATACATCTGTACCATGTGATAGACCAGAAATAATAACCAAATCAGAGAACTTCTTTGGACGTGTTTCTTCAAGTACACCACGTGTTGTACGTGTACCAAACTCAGGTAAACCTAGCGCACCTGTTTCTTTCTTATAGATTCTCGTATCAGCTTTTAAGGCATCATCACACGAGAACAAGGATAAGGTTTCAACATCATTCATTGGAATATCCAACGGCTTCACTGTAGCAATCTTCTGCAATAAACGCATTGCGGTTGGATCAACGTGACCTAAAATATCAAACTTCAGGACATTATCATGTATGTCATGGAAGTCGTAGTGTGTTGTCTTCCAAGCAGAAGTTGGATCGTTTGCTGGATATTGTACTGGTGTAAAATCTTCTGCCTCATATTCATGAGGAATAATGATAATACCACCTGGATGCTGCCCGGTTGTACGCTTAACGTTCTGACAACCATGCGCAAGATAATCTTTCATTGGTTTACGCATATTGGTAATTTTCATCTTCTCGCAATATCCTTGTACATAACCAAACGCAGTCTTTTCAGCCACAGTACCAATTGTACCAGCACGGAATGCATGGTCTTCCCCAAATACATCCTTAATGAATGCATGTGCTCTCCATTGATATTCATTAGAGAAGTTTAAGTCAATATCTGGCGTCTTATCCGCATTAAATCCTAAGAATGTTTGGAATGGAATATTGTGTCCATTACCTCGCATTGTTTCACCACAATGTGGACATACCTTATCCGGTAAGTCAAAACCAGAGGCAATCGAAGGATCATCATAGAATTCACTGTAATGACACTTTGGACATAGATAGTGTGGACGAAGTGGATTTACTTCTGTAATACCAGACATTGTTGCAGTAAACGAAGAACCTACTGAACCACGAGAACCAACGACATAACCATCATCATTTGATTTCTTAACCAGTAAGTGTGCGATATAGTAATGTACACCGAATCCATTACGAATAATATTATCCAATTCACTATTTAAGCGATCAATCACAATCTCAGGAATCTTACCTTCAAATCCATACATATTCATTGCAGTATCGTGACATATCTTACGTAGCTTATCATCAGAACCTTCAATAATTGGTGGATATGTACCTGCGGGAACTGGACGAACTTCTTCGATCAAGTCAAAGATACTATTCGGATTTCGTACTACAATTTCCTCAATTAGATCAGGATCATCTAGCCAAGCAAATTCCTTCTTCATTTCATCTGTTAAACGAATATGCTGATCAGGATTCTTCGTACGTAAACGTAAAGCTTCATCACGAATATATAGTGGGTGAATTGTACCACCTACACCTTGAGACATAATATACACATCACGGAATACCTTTTGTTCAGGCGTACAGTAATGTGCATCACTTGTTGCACAGACTGGAATATTCAATTTATGTGCCATGCGAATAATACGTTTTTGGACTTCCTTTAAACGATCAACACTTGGAATACTACCTAATACAATGGAAGTAGAATAATTTCCTAATGGTTGAAGTTCAATATAGTCATAAAACTTCATCGCTTCTTCTAAACGAGCATCGTCACCATTACATGCAAGTTCAAACACCTCACCATTAAGGCATGCGGACCCTAGTAATAAATTCTCTCGATACTTTTGTAGCGTCGAACGTACAACACGAGGTTCAGCAGCTACATCCGTACCCTCTTTACCTGTTGCCTTCCCATTGACTGCAAGTGTATTTGTATTGGATTCTGTAACAAGCTTATATAGCGCAACTAAACCATCATGGTTCTTTGCGATAGCACAAACATGACTACGTCTTACCTTCATAAATGATTTAGGAGACTGTAATTTCGTTTGTAAGTCAGAGATTGATTTTGCAGCAAACTTATCTTTTGCATCCTTTAGTAAGCACAAGAATACATCTGCTAATGCACCAGCATCGAAGTCAGCACGGTGAGCTTCTTCTTCGTTGTAATTTACGTGATAATAACGTGATAAGTTACCTAAGCGATATGCCCTACGATCTGGTAATACAGCACGTGACATATCTAACGTATCAATCACAACATTGGTTAATGGTTTTCTGCCAATACGACGTAACTCTTCATTTAAGAAGAAATAGTCAAAAGTCGCATTGTGTGCAACTAAAACATCATCTTTGATATAGTCTAAGATTTCATCAATCGCTTCCGCAAATGGCTTGGCATTTTTTACCATGTCATTTGTAATATTTGTCTTTGATGTAATAAAACCAGGAATAGAAACAGGTGGCTTAATAAACATCTGCTTACGGTCAATGATTGTTGAATTCTTTATACGTACAGCACCAAATTCAATAATATGATCAAAGTAACAAGATAAACCCGTAGTCTCTAAGTCAAAAGATACATATGTTGCATCATCTAGATTTTCATCTGTCGCATTACGAACAATTGTTAATTCATCATTTGCTAGATTAAATTCACATCCCAGTCCAACTTTAAAGTCTCTCTCTGGATCTTTCTTCTTTAATCCTTGTGCTGTGTTATACGCCTTCACAAGAGACTGTACATCCGCATGATCAGTAATCGCAATACCACGATGTCCTAAGTTATATACATAGGTAATGATATCATTTACATCGCAAACACCATCCATTTCAGATAAGTTTGTATGCATGTGTAACTCAACACGCTTAGCTTCCGCTAAATCAACTGACTTCGCTTTTTCAATCTTTACAACATTAGAAGCGATACAGGTTAAATCCTTAGCAAAGTTGTCATAAGAAATTGTTCCATAGATACGGACGTAATCACCATCACGAATTGAAGAAAGATCTTCTTTTGTCACACCTCTACCTTCAAAGCGCTTAACCGAAATTGCATCTGTACCATCAAAAACACTAAAACTTTGAATTGTCTTTCCAGACTTACGAATTTCAATGAAGTCATTTCCAAACACTTCACCTTCAAATTGAATATCCGCAATAGGATCATGAACATCTACTAAACTAATTTTCTCGTAGTCATCCATCTTGGTACGTTGATATTTATAATTTGGTTTTTCTTGTGGCTTTTCGACCTCATCACTTACAACCCTTACATTGACTTCTTTAATTTCCTTTTGCATAACAGGAATCAGTGTTTCTGTAAGTACACTCACACCATGCAAACCAATCGTCGCTAAAAAAGACTCTACATGTTCAATATAACTACTTGCTCGGTCACAATCAGTTGCACTAGCAAATGCATATTTAATAACGCACTTTTGAGCATCGTATTGGAAAGTGCCACTTTCAAGAATACGCATTTCAGGATTTGTATTAAAAAATACTTCTAAGTATTTTCTAATTTCTACTTGATTACAACGATTTTGGTCTGGCTGAATAAATAATTTGATAGTTGAGCCTGTTAGATTATTTAATCTATGACGGATTTCTTGATAAATATCAAAAGACAATACATTTGGAGTATGTAAATGTATCTCTAAAAGATTTTGTGCACGAAATAAACGGACTCTTTCAATTTCGATTTCATCATAAAACTCATCATGATTATCTATTTTCACTAAATCTTTTAAATATTGCGTCATACATTACTCCTTTTCGTCCCCTTATTTTAACATAAAAATACTTTTACTTCCCCTCATTCTTGTATAAGCATCTTATAGAATTCAGCAAAAAAGAAAGGTGACTGATACTTCTAGTCACCTCATAACTTACTTAAAGAAACCGGATAAGAATTTCTTTGCGGAACGAATTCCAACATTAATTAATTCTGTTTCTGTACGATTACGAATCTTCTTTGCAATACGTCCAGACCAGTCATTTTCTTTACTTCGTTTCGCAGCTTCTTTTGCCTGAGCAGCCGCAAGTTTTTCTTGTTCAAGCTTCTCTTTTGCAAGACGTGTTTCTTCTTCCTCTTGCTCCTTAATAGCATTCATACTCTCAAACGCACTCTCTGGGTCGATATCTTTTTCATACTTACCATAGATAGAGTCATGTTGAATCGTCTGCAACACCAAAGATTCATCCGCAATCTGCATTGATGACATTGGAGGTAAGATCATTGTCTCTTCTACCATTGTAGGAGCACCATCTTCGTCCAATACAGATACTAAAGCAGTACCAGTCTTCATATTTGTAATACGTTCTGCTGTATCTAAATTAGGATTTGCACGGAAGGAATCAGCAGCTAACTTAACTGCCTTAATTTCTGTTGGTGTATATGCACGTAATGCATGTTGAATACGATTGGATAATTGTGCAAGAACTGAGTTAGGAATATCGTTTGGAGATTGTGTAATAAAGAATACACCAACACCCTTTGAACGAACTAACTTAACAATTTGCTCAATCTTATCAAGCAATGCCTTAGGAGCATCCTTGAACAATAAGTGTGCTTCATCAAAGAAGAATACAATCTTTGGCTTTTCTACATCACCAACTTCTGGTAAATCTTGATAGATACGATTTAATAACCATAACAAGAATGTAGCGTAAAGAAGTGGATGTTGGAATAACTCTTGGCACTCCAACATATTCATCATACCTAGTCCACCTTCTGTAGAGATCAAATCATGTATTGAAAGTGCAGGCATACCAAATAAGTTAGTTCCACCTTGTTGTTCTAGCTGTAATAACTTTCTTTGAATACCACCAATACTTTGTTTTGTAACATTACCATATTTCAAAGAAAGCTCACTTGCATGTTCACCAACATAATTTGTCATCGCTTGAAGATCCTTCAAATCGATAATATCTAGGTTCATATCTTGAGCAACTTTCAAGATGATTTGAAGGTTACCTTCTTGCGCATCTGTAAGTTCTAAAATACGAGCAAGTAATAAAGAATCAAATTCTTCCATGATGGCACGAATTGGATGACCCTTCTTACGATATACATCAAAAAAGTGTACAGGGAACTTACGTACTTCAAAATCAGTGATTCCAAGCTTTTCAAGTCTACCTGAAATAGCAGATAAATCTCCTTCTTGAATCATTCCTGATAAATCACCCTTAACATCCGCGATAAATGTAGATACACCTAATTGGCTTAATGACTCTGCTATAACCTTTAATGTAACAGTCTTACCAGTACCTGACGCGCCAGCAATTAAGCCGTGACGATTTAACATGTTTGGCAATAATCGAATTTCTTTATCGCCAGCCTTCCCCAATAAAATATAGTTTTCTTTTAACATTTTTCCCTCACTAAATAACGCAAATACCACCACAGTCACGAATACGTAACTTATAGCAGCAATCCTTACCAAATGTAGCTTCCATTAAAGCAATATATTCAGCAGTCTTTGCATGTGGAACATATGCTTGAATTGTTCCTGCAAAACCACCACCGTGAACACGATATGCACCATCATCACCAAGTACTGATTCACTCAGTGCTAATGCAATCGCAAGTGCTTGATTTTGGCTATCACCTGGAATTAATACATTCTGTAGATACATATAAGAGGAATGACCACTCTCTTTGACTAAACGTAAGAAAGTCTTAATGTCATTTTCTTTTAATGCCTCTGCTTGTAGTTTTGCACGATTGGTTTCATTTAGGAAGTGATATGCACGTAAGAACGCACGGTCACTGACTTCATTACGAATCTTGGCAGCATTCGCTAATAATTCATTCAATGTAATTTGGCTTAGTACTTCTTTACCAAACAGTTTGGCAACTGCCTTCATTTCATATGGTACTGCACTATATTCATCACTCAAATCCGCATGGCTTGCCTTAACATCTGTCAAGATTAAGTCATAGCCATAATCTGCAGGATTAAATGGAATTGAAGTAACTTGTGGGTTTTCTTTATTCGCAAAATCCATTGCCGCAAAGCTACCAACAGAACATGCCATCTGATCAAGTAAACCACTTGCCTTCATAAAATATACATTTTCTGAAAACTGACCAATCTTTGCGATTTCCTCAGATGAAATCGCAGCGTCATTATATAAATGACTGAAGATAGTACCGATTAATACTTCAAATGCAGCAGAACTAGACATACCGCCACCAGAAAGTACATTACTTTCAGAATACGCTTTAAAACCACCAACTTTATAACCCTTCTTTGTAAAGCCAGCAGCGATACCACGAATTAATGATTCCGTTGTGTTCTTTTCAGCTTCATTAATTTCTAAATTGTGTAAATCAACTGGACTAACACTGAATCCCTTAGCGTGGTAAGTAACGATAGAATCATCAGTAGGAACAACCACCGCAATGACATCTAAATCAATACTAGCCGCAACTACACGACCTAATTGATGGTCTGTATGATTTCCACCAACTTCCGTTCTTCCTGGTGCACTGAAGATATGTGCTTCTTTATCCCCTAGTAAATCTTTCGCTTTTGAAAGTACTTCTTCATAGCGTACTTTCTGTGATGCAAGTGCATCAGCACCATAGAGCGCCGTCAATTTTTCATCTAATTGACCTGTCTTTACTGCGTTTATGATTTCTGTAATGACCATAGTATCCCCCTTATTATTTAGCCATTTTTTCAAATGCATTTCGAGCTGCATTTTGCTCTGCTTGTTTTTTGGATTGTCCACTTCCCGTACCAAGTATTAATCCATCCACCAGAACATTCATTACAAATTCTGGAGCATTACTTGGACCTGTTTCACTAACCAACTCATATTTAACTGTTTGACGTGAATCAGATTGAACATATTCCTGCAGCTTTGTTTTATAGTCATGGATAACACCTACATCCTCAGGATGTGCAAGTCTTGGTGTTATAACTTCTGAAAGAATGTTATTAACCGCATCCATTCCTTGATCTAAGAACAAAGCACCTAGGAAAGCTTCAAACATATCCGCAATGATTGCATCCTTGTTTCTACCACCGGTCTTCTCTTCACCAGAACCTAATAATAAATAATCATTTAAATGTAACTGGCGACCATAAATCGCTAATGCCTTTTCACATACAAGTTGTGCACGTAAACGCGTCATATGGCCTTCACTTAAGTTTAATGGATAAATTGCATTACTAGACCAAAGTTGTAATACTGCATCACCCATAAACTCTAATCGCTCATTGTCATTTTTACTCTTGTGTTCATGTGCATAACTAGAATGTATAAATGCTTGTTGTATCATTTTTACATTATTTACTTTGATATGACGATGTTCTAGCCATTCAATAATATTCAAAATAGTACCTCCTAATCTGCGTATTCCGCATTCTTTTCATTCCGTTTACGAACGGATTCTAACAGAATTTGATAATCTGGATTATCCGCAGATTCCATCACTTTTAATGCATCTTTGCGGGCTTGGTTAATCATCGCAGTATCCTCAACAATATTTCCTAAAATAAAGTCTGGAACACCACTTTGCCTTGTACCAAGTATATCACCAGGGCCACGCAAACGTAAATCTTCATAGGATATTTCAAAGCCATTGTTAGATTTTACAAGCACCTCTAAGCGTTGCAATACACGTTCTTCTTGACTGCCTGTTAATAACCAACAATATCCCTGCTCACTACCGCGTTGGATACGACCACGTAACTGATGCAATTGGGATAAACCAAAGCGGTCTGCATCGTAGATAATCATACCTGTCGCATTTACAACATTGACACCAACCTCAACGACAGTTGTAGATACTAGTATCTGAATATCATTGTCATGGAATGCTTGCATGATTGCTTGTTTTTCGTCAGTTGGCATACGGCCATGTAAACATGCAACTTTATATTTTGGAAATAACTTCTGTATCGATACTGTTGTATCATACACATTTCGTGCGTGATACTCTTCATTTTCATCAACAGCAGCACAAATCACATATAACTGTCTTCCACTTTCAAGAAGACACTTTACATCATCTAAAACAGAACGGAAACTATTCTCTTTGATAAGTGTTGTAACAGGTGCAATTCTGCCAGCTGGCATCGTTTCAATTGTGCTAACGTCCATGTCCCCAAATAAGGATGATGCAAGTGTTCTAGGAATCGGAGTTGCACTCATCAAAAGAAAATCTACTTGTTCACCTTTTTGTTTTAATGCTTTACGTTGGGCTACCCCAAAGCGTTGTTGTTCATCAGCAATTGTTAATCCTAGTTTATGGAAAACAACGGTATCTTGTATCATACTATGCGTCCCAATTAGGATATCAATTTTACCAGATGATACATCTTCCAAAATCTCTTTCTTCTTCGATGGTGTCAATGCTGAATATAGAACTTCTGTCTTTACGCCAAAAGGCGCAAGAACATCATTAACAGATTGATAATGTTGACGAGCAAGAATTTCTGTTGGTGCTAGCATTGCACCTTGATATCCACTTAAATAAGCCGCATATAAGGCAAGTGTTGCCACAACTGTCTTACCACAACCAACATCCCCTTGTAGCAAACGATACATTGTATGTGTACTACCCATATCATTTAGAATCTTTTCTAATGTATCTCTTTGATCCGCAGTCATCTCAAAGCGAAGGCTTTGAATAGCTTGTTGGATTTTCTTAGAAGAAAAGACTTTTGGTTTCTTTTCAATACGAATTCCATCTGTATTACGCATCAGTTGAATCGCAGTAAAGAATCGTAAAAACTCTGCATACTTTAGCGTACGTACAGCAGCTTGAACTTCATTCATACTCGTTGGAATATGAATATAACGATACGCCAACTTGAGTGGCAATAATCGATATGCTTGCCGAAATTCATCTGGTATATCATCTAAAATTTCATCTTGTAAATGATTTAAAACAGAATGAATAATTGTTTGCAATGTCTTTTGACGAATACCTTCTTTAATACTATAGATGGGTGTAATTGCCGCATGTTCTGCTAAAGGCTTTGTATCATAGCTGATAGCTGTAACTTTACTGTTACCTTGATATACACCTTGTATTGTTAATATCTGATTTAAGTTTAAACTCTTTGCCCATGGACGATTAAAAATTGTGACAGTTAATATTTGTTCTTGAGAACGTACTTGAAAAGTAGTTGTTACAAGTCTACCTTTACGCCAACTTCTAGGTAGCTGAACAACCTCTCCCTCAAACCAAACTTTATCTTTCAATTTCCAATCCACAAAAGCTGTAGTCGTTATTGTCTCATAGCGATAGGGATAATACATTAAAAGGTCATCCGTTGTATGAAGACCAAGTTGATGTAATACTTCCAGCCGTTTTGGAGTTAATTTTAGTTTCTTATCACTTAAATCCATGTGCTTATTATACCATTGAACCTATATAATGATTGCGTTTACATTGCGGTTTTAAGCTTATTTAAGATTTCAACTTTTGTTAGTTTAAAATCATCATGTCCACGCAAATAATATTCAAAATCTAATTCCTCTAAAAATTGTATAAAGAATACTAAGCGAGCAGGATCATACTGACTATTATTGTCGTAATAATCTTCATATTCAGCATCTGCCGCAATCACAACCTTCTCTTCCTCAACATAATATAAAACTGCATCACGTGTATGTGGAGTATCAATGTGAATCCCCTTTACATGAATATCTCCTAAATCAAATACAATTTCAGAGTCAAATGTAATATCTGCTTCGCGAACCTGTATCATACCAATATCGGAATACTGCTTATGCATGCAATCATAACAAAACTGAATATCTTCTCCCGTCTTTAAACGTTGTTGCATCGCCTCTTCTGTCCATTTCCAATCCTTTACTTTCTTTAAGTATGTATTGGTCTTTACAGAAGCAATCATCGGTACATTGCAAGCAACCATACCAAAAGTATGGTCCCAGTGCCAATGTGTAATTGCTAAAAGCTTAGGTTTCTTTAAACCTAATTCTTTCACTTCTGATAAAAACTTATGATAGTTTTCAGGGCTATTACCAGCATCGATCTGCAGGTTAAACTTGGAGCCACGAATTAAATAAACATATGGTTGGTCTGTTACTGGATTATTTTCCATGTAATAAATATGGTCTGTAAATTTCTTCATAGTTACCCCTTTGTTTTCTGTATAGCTGTAAAGGCAATCATTGTACCGATACAAGATAAGATAGCACCAACTAGCAATGCATGTGAGATACCGCTAAAGTCAATCAACCATCCGCCAATGATTGATGAAAACACAGCACCACCAACTTGCATCAAATTAAACATCATCTGTGCTTTTACTGTATCCTTTTCATCAATAATAATATTTGCATATTGCACAGATGCAGGAATATATAGTGCAAAAGAAACAAACTGTAAAGCAAATCCAAATGCTAATGTTATAAGTGATGGTGAAAGCCATACAATAATTGCTTTTACACTAAACATAATCATCGAAAATAAGAGTAACGAAGATACCTTAAAACGTTGACTAATCTTTTTAAATCCTATCATTCCCGGAAGTTCCATGAGTGCCATAAAGGCAATCAAATATCCCATTTCACGGTTATCTCCACCAACATTTCGTACGATAGAAATAGTAAAGTTTGTGATAAAGGCATGTGCATAATAGATAAATAACATTGCAATGGATAAAACTATAAACTTTGGATTTTCTTTAAAGAAAACAAGTAATGAACTAGATTTATTGTTCGTCAAAGAATTCGTCGTATCTAGCGTAGTTTGGATACGATGACGCGTAATATATATGCATAATAAAATGATTAATACCGTAATAATAAACAGTGCTGTCGGGATAGATTTCATACCGATTCTTTCAATGAGAATACCCATCGCTGCAGAAAGTATCGCAAAAAATAATGAGCCTCCCGCACGACATAAGCCAAAGTTAATCTTAGTCTTTGAGGGATCCATTAAAAACTGCACAGAAGTTAAAAATGCAATAACAGCATTCGCCAACGTTATCATTACAACATAATTAAGTGTTAATATAACCGAACGAACGCTAATAAAGAATAGTCCTATTGAACACACAAAGATAATTACAATCGATACCAAAAAAATTGTCATTGCGTTAATCTTCTTTGAACGATCTGCTAAATCCGCAAAAAATGGTTGTAAAATTAGCGCACAAATATTTGCAGAAGCCAGGATATAACCTGCTTCACGATTTGAATATCCACATGATAAAAGATAGGTTACTGAAAAACCAACAACCATGCAGTATGTCATCCAAAATAATGACTGTAAAGAAAAGTACTCGATATTTAATTGCTTAGTATTATCCATAAACTCCTAACAAAACTATCATACATGAAGGAGATTAAAAAAGGAACATTCCATAAATGAGAATGTTCCTTATCATTTTATTCAGCTCCGATAATGAAACTGTATACTGGCTGTTGACCATCTTCAACGTCGATATCTACGTTGTAGTTCTGTTCAATGAATTGACGAATTTCTTCGCACTCTTCATCAGTAGCTTCAGAACCCTTGATGAGTGTTACAACTTCTGTATCTTCATCGCACATGTTCTTGATTAATTCCTTAGTAACTGCTAACTTGTCCTTCTCATTAAAGATAATATCCTTCTCTAAGATAGCCATGTAGTCACCAGAATTAATCTCTCTACCATCAACTGTTGTATCCTTAACAGCGTAAGTAATAGAACCTGTCTTTACTAGTGTGATTGCTTCATTCATCGCCTCTGTATTTGCATCTACTTCTTCCTCAGGGTTGAAGCTAATACAAGCACTTAAGCCCTGCGGTACAGACTTAGTTTCGATAACGATAATCTTCTTATCTTCTGTTACTTCAGCAGCTTGTTTTGCAGCCATGATAATATTTGAGTTATTTGGCAAGATATAAATTGTATCCGCATGAACCTTAGAGATTGCAGTTACGAAATCTTCTGTAGATGGGTTCATTGTTTGACCACCACTTACAACATAGTTTACGCGGTAATCAGTAAATAATTTCTTCAAGCCTTCTCCTGCAGCTACTGCGATAATACCGTAAGCTGCATTTTCAATTGCTGATTCTTCAGCCTCCATTAAGGATGGTTGTAAGTCTGATTGAATATCTTCAACCTGAACCTTAACAAACTTACCATATTTCTGGCCAAGCATTAACACTTCACCAGGTGTCATAGAATGAACACTTAATGTAAATGCATCTTCTTTTACAACTAATTGAATATCATTGGCAATCTGTTCTAATTGCTTGCGAACTCTTTCTTCCTTGAAAGTCTTCTTACCGTTATCACTGAGAGAAACAATATACTCAACACGATATCCAGAAGCCTTTTCAGGTACTTCTGTATCAGTAGAATCACCTGCTAGGTTCTCTGTAATTGGCTTGCCTTGTAGATAAGACTTGAAACCTTCAAGAATTGTCACATAACCCATTGCACCCGAGTCTACACAATGAGCTTCCTTGAGTACATCTAATAATTCAGGTGTACGTTGTAGAGAAGCGTTTGCTTCGTCCACAATATAATTTACAAATTCTTCAATAGAAGTTTCTGGATGGTTATTGATATAAATTTCACCATATTCAGCACTTTCTCTAACAACTGTTAAGATTGTTCCTTCTGTAGGACGCATAACAGCCTTGTAAGCCATCTTAGAACCATTCACTAACGCTTCAGAGAATTCCTCTACTGTCAGTTCTTCTTTATCCTTTGTGTATTGTGCAAAGCCACGGAAAATCTGAGATAAGATAACACCTGAATTACCACGTGCACCCATTAATAAACCGCGGCTAAAAATCTTAGCAACTGTTGAAAGTGACTCTGATCCACTCTTTGAAACTTCTGAGATACCATTCAAAATAGTCAAAGACATATTTGTACCTGTATCTCCATCTGGTACTGGGAATACATTCATCGCATCAACTGCTTTACGTTGATTGCTTAGATTGTGTGCTCCACTTTCAAGTAAGTTCTTTAAAATTAAACCATTAATCTTTTCCATTACATTAACCCCATATCCTTATGCTACGACGCGAACGCCCTGAACAAAGACATTCACCTGGGCAACTTCCTGGGAGAGTGACTTTTCAAGCATATACTTAACTTTCTTCTGTGCTTCGGTTACAACTTCTGAAATCTTTACACCGAAACTTACAACGATATATAAATCAATTTCTAAACCAGCTTTACCATTACGAACAACTACACCTTTGGTATAGTTTTCCTTCTTTAATAGTTCAGCCCAGCCATCTTTTAAAATTTGTTTGCTGGCCATACCAACAACACCATAAGATTCTGTAATTACTCCACCAGCTAATGAAGCTACTGCTTCTTCTGAAACGGAGATATTACCATAGTTTGTTTTCTTTTCAACTGCCATAAGTTACTCCTTACTAACGTTATGTATTATATCAAAATGGTTATTATTATACAAAATATGTTACCTGTATATCGTTTATTTCACAGGATTTTCATGTTACTGCGCAGGTGTAGGTGTATTTAACACACCAGTTGTATAGTATCCTGCAGCGTAATTTTCTTGGAACTTGTCATCAATGATTTCAATACCATTATCATCGATAGGAATTGCAATAGGGCTACCATTTGCATCGACAGCTACATTTCCTTCTGCGTCAGTATAGAAATGTTTTTCAATCGGTAAGCCATTAGCATCTAAACGTACATTCCCTTCCGAGTCATGCCAATATACCGCATCAGAGACTGCCGTCGCTTTTTCAGATGCTTTTTGTTCCCAAGGACATGCGGCGGTATACGCAACTTGATCTTTGCTAGTCCCCCACAAACACTTCGTTTTATCTGTAGCTTGACTATAGATTGTAAAGTAATCATTTAAAATCTTCAGATTGTTATACGAAGCTACAAAGTAACTACCAATACGCATATGTACAAGTAATGCATGTGCATCATAGCGCAAAGGATATACTGAGATTGTAGAAATCTGCTGCAAGATTGAATCATCAATTTCATTTAATGCATTGGATACTTTCTTCAATAGTTCTGTATCAGTAAATCCAATGAGTTTTGGAATTGAAGCGATTACCTGACGATTGTTATCATCCAACACAGTGGCTTCACCATTTCCAAACCAGATAGTTCCATTTCCTTCGGATTGATATCCAACTAGCTTTTTCTCTTTTACAGTAATCGTAACTGTATTACCGTTATTTAAAGTCACTTTCGCATCTTCAATTAATGGATTAACTTCTAATTTTCTTTCTACTAATACCGGTATAGTGAAATATAACTTTGAAGATGTATTAACTCCCGCAATTGTTTTAATATAATCATCACTTAGATACGTGCTACCTTGAATAGATACCGCTCTAACCGAAGACATCGGAGATAACAAGTACATCACCACAATAACAACGATTGCCATCACTATAGCTATATTAAATAATGCTGGTTGTCGAGAGCGAAATAATTTTAGGTTTGCGGCTATACGCTTATTCTTAAAGATCCTTTCAACCGCTTCAGGAATCTTATCAAAGTCTGCGTTTAAACGATTCTTCTTTACTTCCAATTGAACTTCTCCACTTCCATCTTGAGATCAATATCATATTTATTCTTTACTTCTCTTTGAATTTCTTCAATCAAAGTTAGATACTCAAGTGCGGTTGCTTTATGAACATTTAAGATGAAATTGCAATGCTTATCACTTACCATCGCACCACCAATCTGTTTGCCACGATAGCCAATGCCATCGATTAACTGCCATGCGTTATGACCTTCTGGATTCTTAAATACAGAACCACAGCTTGGGAAGTTTAATGGTTGTGAATCCACTCTTCTCTTGCGACGCGAATCCATGAGTTCTTCAATTTCTTCTTGTGGCTTCGGAGTTAAACTGTAGCGTACTCCCAGAATTAACCAATTAGGATTTGATTGAAAGATACTATGGCGATAAGAGAAATCACATTCAAAAACCGGTAGCCAAGTTAATTGGTGGTCTCTATATACAAGTACTTCTTTTACAACATCCTTCATACTGATGTTATAGGCACCTGCATTCATGAATAAACATCCACCAACAGTACCAGGAATACCACTTGCAAACTCTAAGCCAGAAAGTCCATGTTTCATCGCCGCTGTTGATAAAGCGATGATAGAACATCCTGCTTCAGCAACAAGGTCATTTCCATCAAAGTATTGATGATTAAAGAAGCGATCTAAACAGATAACAACCCCTTCATATTCATCATCAGAACATAGTAAATCACTACCCTTACCAATCACCTTAAATGCGAGTTGATTTTCTTCAATAATGCGGAAGATACCATCAATCGCAACATATGTTTCTGGGTATACAACGTATTTTGCATTACCACCAATTCTTAGAGTGGTCATTGTGCGTAAAGGCTTGTCTGCTTCAGTAACAGCATAATGGCTTAAACGCTCTAAAATTTTATCCATGTAATACCTCCTCAATCCAAGCAATCATTTCATTAGCAGCATCCACTTTCGCAAGTTTATGTGCATTTTCTTTTAGCATATTGCATTTATCTTTATCATGAACAAGCATATTTACAGTTGAGGCTAAAAGCTTTGGACTCAACTCTTTCTCTTCAATCATAATCGCTGCATCATTGTCTACTAGTTCTTTTGCGTTATAAACCTGATGGTTATTAGCTACAAATGGACTTGGAATTAATACTGCAGCTGTAGGTAAAGCACAAATCTCTGAAATAGTTGTAGCTCCTGCTCGTGTTACCGCAAGAACACATCCTTTTAATGCTTGTTTACCATCAATGTATGGTACAAACTTCACATTCTTAGACTCTTTATTTTCAAACTGATACGCATTCGCTTTTCCACTTACAATCATAACCTGAAAATCTTGATCAAAGAGTGGAATTGCTTCATCAATCACTTTTGATACTGATGATGAGCCTAAGGAACCCATCATAAATACAACATATGGAATCTCTGTAGATAATCCAACACTCTTGATAACTTCTGGATTAAATACAGTATCTTTTACAACCGAAGCAGAGGGATTACCTAAGATACGAACATTTGCTTTCGGCATCTGTTCTTGATTACTTTCATAACAACCAACTACCGCATCCGCAAAACGACTCAAGAATTTATTTGCCTTTCCAGCAAAACTATTCTGTTCATGCAACATCGTTTTGATGCCAAGATGATGTGCCGCAAGAATTAACGGTACACTGATATAATTACCAAAACCAATACAGATATCAGGTTTTTCTTTTTTTAATATTTTTTTAGATTCAAAGTATGCCTTCATCAAAGATGTTGCATATGTCATTTTAGAAAAGATTGACCCTGCTGTTGTTGTAATATGCAAACCATAAAATTTATATCCAGCATCTGGAATCACTGTCGCTTCCATACGGTTATCTGAACCCACAAAAATCACTTCATTTTTTGGATTACGCTCTTTTAATATATGTGCTAAATCAAGTGCAGGGTTGATGTGACCACCAGTTCCACCTGTCGCTATCATAATCTTCATAGGATACCTCTAATATCTCTATCCTATTTTAGCATATTACGCTTTTACATGGGCAAAATAAAAAGATGGTATCTACCGAAGTAGAAACCATCTTATTGTGCTATAAGTTGATCTATCTTTTCCCAAACAACATCTAAACCTTGTTTTTTCTCAGAGTTGACTGGAATTAATGCATTCTCTTGAATACCAAGAGTTGCAGAAATCTTCTTTAAATTCTGCAGCATTTGACTTCTTGATAGTTTATCAATTTTCGTGCATACTACAAAGATAGCCAAATGTGATTCTTTACCATATTCAACCATCTGAATATCATCATTGCTTGGAACTCTTCTTGCATCCAATACAATAATCATTGCTTTTAACTGATCTCTTTTCGCAAAATAAGGATCAATTAACTTCGCAAAGGCTAAAGCACTTTGACGATCACTTGTCGCATAACCATAACCAGGTGCATCCGTAAATACAACCTTGTTATCGACAGAAAAGAAATTTAAAAGTCTTGTCTTACCTGGTGTTTTTCCAGAATATGCTAAGTTTTTACGATTTACTAAGCCGTTGATCAGTGTACTTTTCCCTGCATTTGATCTTCCTACAAAGATAATTTCAGGTAAATCACTATCAGGCCACTGTGTCTCTAACGCTGCTGTCTTTAGCAGGAATGCATCATGGTACTGCATTAGTGCACCAACGCTTCCTTAAGGACCTGTGAAACAGTCTCAACAGGGATAAAAGTAATAGCCTTCTTTACTGTTTCTG
>JABZMB010000082.1 GCA_015256455.1 Solobacterium sp.
TTAAGATTCATGACTTTTGCAAGTACATCTACAATGATGACAAAGATAATACCTTTAAATATCTGCATAGTACTGCTCTTACCACGAACAATACGTAGTGCGGCTAAGATAATCATCCAAATTACTACTATATCGATAACTGTCGTACTGAAAGTTAAAAACTTGTCCCACAATGATGATAAGTTATAGGCTGACATTAAACATATCCCCTTTCAAATATGTTCTTATTATACCACACACAACCATGCTCACTATAGCCCATCCAAAGAAAAAGATGGCCTTATAGGTCATCTTCAATTGCACCACTCTTCGCATATGCGGATGGTCTAGCTTCAAAGAAATCAGTCTTTACCATGTTTGCGTCTGAGTATTGTTTTACCCACTTCATGGATTCTGGTTCCTCTGCATATTCTTCATACAGATTACCAAAACCTAATGTCGCAAAACGTGTATTACCAAGATACTTGATATAGTCAGTAACCATCTGCTTATTTAAGCCTGGAATTTCATCACCAATTACATAGTGTCCCCATGCAATTTCTTGTTCAACACCTGTATTCATCATATCGCGAATCATCTGAATATTTTCTAGTGTAAATAACTCTGGTTCTTCCTTCTGTAACTCTACCAATATGTTACGGAATAACCATAAGTGTGTTGATTCATCACGGTTGATGTAACGGATTTCCTGTACGCTTCCTGGCATCTTGCCATTTCTAGCAAGGTTATAGAAGAACATAAATCCAGAATAGAAGTAAACACCCTCTAAGATAAAGTTTGCAATACAAACTCTCAAGAAAGATTGTTTATCTTGCTTAGCAACAAACTCATTATAGAGTTCGCCAATAAATTCATTTCTCTTTAATAAGTGCTCATCTGTCTTCCACTGATAGAGGATATCGTTTCTCTGTTCAGGAGAACAAATGGAGTCTAGCATATAACTGTAAGACTGTGAGTGAATACACTCTTGGAATGTCTGGATAGACAAGCATAAGTTAACTTCATTTGCAGTAATATACTGAGAAATGTTTGGTAAGTTAGCAGATTGTAGAGAATCTAAGTAAACTAAGAAACTCAAAATCTTATCGTATGCTGTCTTTTCAGCTAAGCTAAGACGTGGATAATCTGATTTGTCTTGGTTTAAGTTAATTTCTTCTGGAACCCAGAAGTTGTTCATTGCTTGACGGTACCAATCAGATACCCAGTTATACTTCATATTATTGAAGTCATTAATATTTGTTGTATTGAAGTTGATAAGACGACGATTACGTACATCAATATCACCCTCAGGGTTGAATAACGGTTTACGATTAATCTGATCTGTCTGCATGTTTCTACCTCCTATGCGGAACAACTTTCACAATCCTCAGGATCTAATGCTTTAGAACGTGTGTAGTAGATAGTCTTAACTCCACAATCATATGCTAGCACATATAACTGTAATAACTGACTCATCTTATAGTCATTTGTAATCCATAAGTTAAAACTCTGTGCTTGGTCAATATGGCGCTGACGGATACCAGCAGCTTTAACTGACCAAGTTTGGTCAATTGTATGTGCTGTCTTGTAGTACCAATATGTATCTGCAGATAATTCTGGTGCAGTTCTCGGTAAGATAGAACCCTTCTTTTCTTCTAAGAAGAAACGATTCATAACTGGGTCAAGTCCTGCTGAAGTACCGATTAATATTGATGTAGAACTTGTTGGAGCGACTGCCAATACATATGCATTACGCATACCTGTTGCATGTACTTCATCCTTTAGTTCTTTCCAACGTGCAGAGTCATATCCACGCTGGTCGAAGTACGCACCTGTCTGCCACTCAGAACCTTCAAAGAATTGATAGCTTCCACGTTCCTTCGCTAAAGCATTACTTGCCTTAATAGATGCATACGCAATATTTTCAAACACTTCATCTACAAACTTCAAGTGTTCTTCGCTTTCCCACATGATATGGTTCTTTGCAAGCATGTGGTGGTAACCACTGACACCAAGACCGATAGAACGATACTTGTGGTTTGTAACCTTAGCATTTGGTAATGGATAGAAGTTTAGATCGATAACGTTATCAAGAGCACGTACTACAGTTGCAGTAACTTCTTCGATTTCCTTAGGATCTGTAACATTGATATTACCTAAGCATAGAGAAGCTAAGTTACATACAACATAGTCACCTGGCTTTGTTGTTGTGACGATAACTTCATCACCATCCTCTGTCTTAATAACACGAGAAACCTGCTTCACTTCTGACATGTTCTGTGCAATTTCTGTACATAGGTTAGAACTATAAATCATACCCTTATGCTTATTAGGATTTGCACGGTTAACCGCATCACGATAGAAAGCAAATGGAGTTCCTGTTTCTACCATAGACTTCAAGATTAGACGTACAACTTCCTTTAATACAAGAACACGCTTAGAGATACGGTTGTCATGTACACATTCCCAATATCTCTTTTCCCATTCTTCTCCATAGAAGTCCTCAAGGCAATAACCCTTAATCATAAGGACATCATGTGGATCTAGAAGATACCAATCTTGGTTCATGTCTTCCTTCACCATCTTCCAGAATAAGTCTGGATAGCATACTGCAGGGAATACATCGTGAGCCTTCATGCGGTCATCACCGTTATTTGTACGTAACTGTAAGAATTCAGGTAAGTCCTTATGCCATACATCGAGATATACTGCTACAGCACCAGCTCTTACACCAAGTTGGTCAACCGCAACTGCAGTATCGTTGATGACACGAATCCAACGGATAACACCACCAGATGCGCCTTCAAAACCACGGATTGATCCACCACGAGAGCGAACCTTTCCTAAGTACATACCCATTCCACCACCGAACTTACTAACATCAGCGAAGTTAGAAATGGAATGATAGATCCCATCCAATGAATCAGGAACAGTATCAATAAAGCAACTCGATAACTGATGATATGGCTTTCTCGCATTTGCTTGTGTAGGAGTTGCCATTGTTACCTGATGTAAACTCATCATATCGTAGAACTTCTTAACCCAACCGATACGATCATTTGTTTCCTTCATCGCTAAATGCATTGCAATACCGATGTACATTTCCTGTGGTGATTCCAATAGGACATGTTGGTGACTACGAATCAAATAACGCTGGGATAATAAGTCCAAACCACTATATGTGAATAAGTTATTACGTTTATTGTCAATTAATGCTGCGATTTCATCAACTTCTTTATGAGAATAGTTTTCTAAAATATATGCTCCATATAACCCTTGTTCGATCATATAGGAGATCTTATGGTAGAAGCTTGTTAGACCTAGTTTCTCTTCAGTTACTTTTAAATCACAAGCAATACTGTAACTGAGTAAACGGCCTGCAATTCTTTCCCAGTTTGGTTCTTCTTTTGTTGTAAGTTCAGCAGAACTTCTTGTTAATAAAGCAATTCTATCTTTCAGAGATTGACCTTCTTTAGACATTGTAGAGAACTTCTCATACAATCTCTTTAAGTCATAGTCTGGATAAGCCTTCTGGATATCAACCAAAACATCTTCCAACTCTTCGTCACCGATGAGTTTCACTAACTCAAGGCGTTCATTACGCATCTGTGTGCGCTTTTCACGGTATAAGATATAACTCTTTGCGACGTTATACTTTTCGTTCTTCATCAAGATCTTTTCAACAGTATCTTGAATTTCTTCAACATCAACTTCTTGACGACCGTCAAACTGTGCTTCAATCTGCACTAGTAAGTCAGAAAGATATGCTTGATCAACACTTTCATTTACGCTAAGGAAAGATTTTTCTATCGCTAAAATAATCTTAGCTCCATCATATGGAACAACTTGTCCGGTACGTTTTACAATCCTATCCACAACTTCTACCTCCACTAAATTCTGTCATTCAATAGCATAATAAAAAATTGAACTTTTTTCTATCTCAATGCCCCAATTTTTTCGATAAATCCGTCCTCTAAAAGCCCTATTATTTTGAAGGCTGAAAATCCCTCATTTTATTCTCTGAAATCATCCGATATTTTCATTTCTGAAGCATGAAAACTTTGCATATCATTTATTTAAATTATCAAAAAAAAGCCCCTGTTAGGGCCTACTAAAATCAATCAATTCTCATTGATATATTTATTCCATACCTGCTTTTCTATATTGTTCATTAACCCACTCTTTGAACTTTTCAAATGCCTCAACAGCTTCAATAGGGGCGTCATCTCTCATTTTACAGTTCACCATATATGGCTCATAGATTGTTTTTAACTTTTTTATTTCTTCAGGATATATCAGTCTCATGTTATCACCTCTGCTTTACATCTAGTATATTGTTACTTGCTGTTATTATACTGTACTGCCTACATGTATATCACAAAAGCAAAAAACTCCGATTTCTTTATAGCACCGATAAGTAGAAATAA
>JABZMB010000029.1 GCA_015256455.1 Solobacterium sp.
GACGAATTGGGTTAAAGCAAGAAACAGTAATAATATCTGGTGTGTCATCAATAATTAAATCAACACCTGTAGCCTGTTCGATTGCCTTAATATTTCTTCCCTCACGACCGATGATACGTCCCTTCATCTCTTCACTTGGAAGCGTCACTGTACTAACGGTACGCTCGATTGTTTCCTCTTGTGAGTAGCGATGAATCGCTAAAGAAATAATATTACGTGCTACGGAAGAGGCTTCTGCTTCTGCTTCCTCTTGTTTATCACGTAAGTAAGTAGCGATTTCGGCTTCTGTCTTCTTTTCGACAGCTTCCATCAACTCTACCTTTGCGTCTGCCTGTGACATATTTGCCACACGCTCTAGTTCAACTAATTGCTGATCAATCTTAGCCTGCAAATCTTCTTCCATCTTAGTGATCTCTGCAAGTTTTCCAGTAATCTGCTGATCTTTTTCGTCAATTTTCTTCTCTTTTCGGGCAAGATTCTCCTCACGGAAATTCAAACTATCCTGCTGGCGCATGAGTTTATTTTCAACTTGTAATAATTTATTTTGTTGATTCTTAATCTCTTTTTCTGCCTGTAGTTTTAATTCGTAAGTTTGCTGTTTCGCGTCTAAAGTAGCTTGGCGCGTAATTGTTTCTGCTTTTGAATTTGCTTCTTCAAGAATATCTTGCGATTTTGTAATCGCACGATCAAGACCGTGTTTGCCAGCAACCTTCATAATACCGATGCCGACAAAGATACCTACAATAAGAGCTAAAATGGCAGGAATTACAGGGTCATGAATGATATACCCCATTTTTAATCCTCCATTATTCTTAGAGATTTCTCTCCTAATTATTATACGGTTTTTTTCACATTTTCACAATAGACACGCAAAACAATGAAAGCGTTTTACTCTGATTCTATCGTATAGCGATGTAATCCTGTCGAATTCAACAAGTAGATATCATCAAAAACTTCCTGAATAAACTTACGATCATGAGATACAGCGATGATTGCTCCACCAAAGTTCTTTAACTCTTCTCTTACAACTGGAGCAGATAATGGTGAAAAGTTACGAGTTGGCTCATCTAACAATAAGACATTCGCTCCCTCTAGATGCATCTTTAACATGAATACCTTGGCACGTTGACCACCTGATAGTTCTGTTAAAGAATGTTCCATCTCATCAGATGTAAACTTCATTGAACCTAAATACTGCCGTATTTGTGTGATATCCTCTTTATCCCCTACGGTTGTCAAGAAATCGATTGGTGATTCATACGCATCTAGGATTTCGTCATAGTTTTGTGGCATATAGCCAATACGGATATCATCTCTTCCAACTAAAGATTCATGAATCTTATGTAATAGCGTTGTTTTCCCACAACCATTATTACCGATGATACATATTTTTTGATTACCAAATACTTGCAATGTAATATCGCTCGCTAGTATTTTTAATTCATCCTTTGTCATCAGCTTATCTAAATGATAATCAAGAATCTGTTTGTCACTGGCAAATGGTTCCACATCAAAGTGAAAGAATATCGCATCCTCACGAAGTGGAATCTCCGTCATATTCTCTCGCTCTCTTTCAAAACGCTTTCCCATCGCTTTGACACTTCTCATCTTTTTCTTTAGATTTGCGGCAGTCTGCGGTGCTTGACGGGATACAACACGCAGTTCATGTTGGACACGTTCGTAAACCTGTTGGTATTTTTCCATGCGTAACTTATCTTGACGACGCTCACTTTGTGCATCCATCATCTGCTTATCAAATTGTTTATCACGCAGTTCTTTATATGCGTCATAGCCAATATGCATAATTGTATGACGTGCTTCTGTTTTTCGCTTAACGAGTTCTAAATGGACAATACAATTTGCAGTATTAGCCAATAATGTTTCATCATGTGAGATATAGATGATTGGAATATTAGACTCTTTGATAAAATTCTCTAACCATGCAAGCGTACTGATATCTAAGTCATTGGATGGCTCATCTAACAGCAAAATACTAGGCTGTTCTAAAAGGATTGCCGCGAGTTGATACTTAATCTTTTCTCCACCAGAAAGTGTAGACATTGGCTGTGTTTGATAATACATCTCCACGTCATTTCCTAATGCTTGTGCAATGTCATGTAACTGTGATGGTGTCGCAAGTGAAAAAGCATCGCTTTCGCAGAAGTATTCATATACAGTTTTCTTTGCATACTTATGTTCAAGTTCTTGGGGTAAATACCCTATTCTTTCGTTCTTCAATCGTATTGTCCCTTGCACTTCACAATAACTTTCTACAAGTTGTGAATCTACGATACATTTGAGTAATGTAGATTTTCCATTTCCTTCTTCGCCAATGATGGCAATTTTATCAGTTGGTTTCACTGTAAGTGTAAGATTATTAACTATCTTACGTAAATCATATCGGTGGCATATTGTTAAATTATGAATTTCTATCATTTGATGACCTCCTACAAAAAAATCTGCTCTTTTCATGCGAAAAAAGCAGACAAAAATTCTCTGTATAGAGGTTTTAATCCGTTTCCACGCATGAAAAGATGTTTATTAAATGTTCTCTTTTCATATGCTTAAAATCGGATTAAAGGCTCATGTTCTTCTCAATCACCACACATCATACGATGTGACCTTTCTAGTAAAGTTATATCATAGAATCAACAAAACATAAACTTTTACAGAATGAATAAACCAAAAAATACTCCCAGAAGATATCCAACGATTACATCCCGTGGATAATGTACTCCCCCTACTACACGGATATATCCTTCTAGTGCAGCTAGCACTAGTAGTATGCATGCAAGTATTGGAGAAACCGTGAAGCACATCATTGCAATAATTGTGGCTGAAAATACATGTCGACTAGGCATTGCATTATGTTGTGTTTCTTTTTCTAGGATTTGATCAATAGGATATTCTTCGTAAGGACGAGGACGTGCTAGAACTTTCCGTAACAATGTTATTGCGACAATTGAAAGTAGCGGAATTAGAATTGTCGGTAATAACTTCTCACTTTGTTTTGCAAATAGATATAACAACAGTAATGGATATACAACGTAATATGTATTTGTCACAATTTTATTACACAGACGTAATTGCTTTTTCTTTTCGTCTGTCTGATAGTTTTTTGATAGTTCTTCGTAGAACCTTAAGTAGTTTGTTTTCATACAGTAACATCATACAACAAATTTAATTTCTTTTCTGTATCGTACTTTTACGAAAGAAAAGACCTTCACACTTTATGTAAAGGTCTAACGATTATTCTTCTGTTGTTTCTGTGGAATCAACTTCTGTTGTAGGGAATAACTTCGCTTTTACAAGTTCTGTAATCTCTGCATCAAATTCTGGGTGGTTCTTCATATACTCACGTACAGAGTTGAAGCCTTGTCCAAGTTTTTCTCCCTTGTAGGAGAACCAAGCACCTGCTTTTTCGATGATGTCATTTTCTACTGCTAAACTGATAACTTCATCGATATGAGAGATACCTTGGCCAAAGATCATATTGACTACTGCCACCTTAAATGGAGGAGCTACCTTATTCTTAACAACCTTTACCTTTGTGGCAGAACCAATTACTTCACTACCTTCCTTAAGTGCTTCGCCCTTACGTACATCTAAACGTACGGATGAGTAGAACTTCAGTGCACGACCACCTGGAGTTGTTTCTGGGTTACCAAACATAATACCAACCTTTTCACGTAACTGGTTGATGAAAATTGCGGTTGTATTGGAACGATTCATAACACCTGCTAACTTACGCATTGCCTTAGACATCAAACGTGCCTGTAGACCTACAGATGCATCTCCCATTTCACCATCTAATTCAGCCTGTGGGACAAGTGCAGCTACAGAGTCAATAACAACTAAGTCAATCGCACCTGACTTAATCAATACTTCTGTAATTTCTAATGCCTGCTCACCAGAGTCTGGTTGCGATAAGATGAGTTCATCAATATCAACACCTAGCTTTTTTGCATAAAGTGGATCGATTGCGTTTTCTGCATCGATAAATGCACATCTACCACCTTGTTTTTGACATTCTGCGATTGCATGTAATGCAAGTGTTGTCTTACCAGAAGATTCTGGTCCATAAATCTCAATGATTCTTCCCTTTGGATAACCACCGATACCTAATGCACTATCTAATGCTAAAGAACCGGATGGGATTGCGTCTACTGATACATCAGCACGGTCTCCAAGGCGCATAATACTACCTTTTCCATATTCCTTTTCAATTGCCTTAAGGGCATCCGCAAGTAGTTGATCTCGCTTATCTGCGGTAACTGTCTTTTCTTTTTTCTCTGCCGCCATAATAACTCCTCCTGATTATATGTATGTTTGTTTTAAAATAATTCCACGATTATTTTGATTCTAAAATATCATCTTTCATCTGCATGAAGTACTGTACACCAGAAATAAAACTTACTAGTGCAGAGAACCATAACATGATCATACTCACTGGCAATCCTAATAGTTCAAATGGAAGATTATTTAATAGAATTAACGCAACGGTAACCATCTGTAACACTGTCTTTAGTTTACCCATCATACCAGCCGCAACAACCTTGCCATTTGCACTCGCCATCATACGACAACCATCCACAACCGTATCGCGTGCAATCATAATAATGACTGGGATAACTGGGATAATGCCTCTAGAGATAAACAATAGGAACATCGTTGTTGTTAATAGCTTATCTGCAATAGGATCAGCAAACTTACCAAATGTAGTAATCATATTTCTACTACGGGCAATATGGCCATCAATCGCATCTGTGATGGCTGCTAAGATATAGATTAATAAAGCAGTAATATCAATCACAGAGATTGATACATGTTGTACATAGAAACTTGTCGGTGTAATTCCAAAAGCACTATATGGAAATAAGTAAATCAGAATAATTACTGGAATCAGTACAATTCTGAATAATGTCAATCGATTTGGAAGATTCATGATTTTCCCTCTCTTTACCGTTCTTTAGTATACCATATTCTATCATTTGTTTATATCTGTATGAATGCAAGAAAAAAGGAGGAAATTTATCCTCCATAAATGCGTACAATTGTAAGCCATGTTCTGTCCTGTTTCCAGGGGCAGCCATTTATCTGTGCTTTCGCACCTGCATCACGCTTCAGTTCGCCTTCTGCAGTTCCTCTACCAAATTTGAGTTTCTCGCTTGCGGGGTTTATCTCGTTCCACCCGATAGGTTTCCCTATCGGCTACGTCACTGTGACACCTTAAGGGCTTAAACCATGACCGAAGTTTTAGGTTCTCGCTCCGCCGTTATCTTTCGATACCCGGTCTTATTGATTAGGCCGGCACAAACACTACCATCATCGCAGATGGTGCGAGCATGGACTTTCCTCTAACACCATATGTGCCAGCGACTGCCTCATGTACGTATATCATTTTCTTATTCGTTATTGTTTGAGAATACTTGTCTTTCAAGACGACTCAGACGTTTCAGAATATCAACATTAGAAGCACCTTGTGAGATTGGATCTAAGTCTTCCTGTGCCTTAATCTTACCTTCTACTTCGATAAGCTTTGCACGGAGTGAAGCATTTGTACGTTCCAACTCTTCAGCCTTCTTCGTTAAATCTGCAATCATATTTTCATATGTCTGATAGTCTTGAATGATCTCATCTAAAAGATGGTCAACTTGATCAGGATTATATCCCTTAAAATCAATATCAAGTTCTTTATCAACAATTTTTTGTGGATCTAGATTTAATTTACCAGCCATAACTATCCTCCTATGAATGCTTATTTATTATCTCATTTCACTATCCTAAAAGCAATAAAACTTCCTTATTTATGTGAACATCTGTATAATATAAATGGGAATTTTTGTATGGTCAATTATCCAAACGGAAAGAAAAAAGCATATACATCGAAACCTACTTCTGCTGGCGGCAGAGGTATGGCACTTGAAAAAGATATTAACGTAACAAATATGTTTTATCTAAGTATTGATAAAGCGGTCATTCATAAGAAACCAACACCGATTACGATTGTAAAAGTTGATTATCCAGCACGTAGTGCTGCTAAAATTACGGAAGCTTATTTTAAACTTCCTTCCACGACCGACTACAATGGTATCTATCGTGGAAAATATGTTGATTTTGAGGCTAAAGAATGTGCTTCTCGTACCTCTTTTCCTCTCAAATCACTACATACTCACCAAGTTCAACATTTACAAAATGTAATCAATCATGGTGCGATCGCCTTTTTGATTGTAAAATGGACATTGTTCGATGAAACCTATTATATAAAAGCTGAGGATATGATTCGCTTTGTTAAAGACAGTGAGAGACATTCCATTCCCTATCAATGGTTTCAAAACAATGGGTATGTAATTCCCAATACATATGTAACCCCGATTGATTATTTAAAGATTATCGATCAGTTATACTTCAACTCAGGAGGAAACAATGACAAATAAACAAACTAAAAAACCTGGCGTAAAGCGTAAGATACATGGTTTTAGAATCCTAACATTATTTATGGCAATTATCGTTGGCTTTGAATTTGTTGGAGCTGCTGTTGGCGCAATCGCAATCAGCACCCTCTTAAAAGGAACACCAGAATTCAAACTGGATGATTTTACAAACTTCCAATCTACGATAGTCCTAGACGCAAATGGCACTAAGCTAGCTGACGTTGGTCAAACACTACGTGAAAACGTTGTTTATAATCAAATTCCAGAGTCTATGATTGACGCATTCTTAGCAGTCGAAGACTCACGCTTCTTTAGCCATAACGGATTTGACATCCCACGTTTTACAAAGTCAATTATTGAAACTGTACTTCATGGTTCTATGCAAGGTGGTTCTACATTTACGATGCAGCTGGTTAAGTTAACCTACTTCGTAGATGATCAAGCAGGAACTTCCAAGACCAAGAACATCCAATATAAGGTACAGCAGATTGCTTTAGCAATGGAACTTGAAAAGAATTCCTCCAAAGAAGAAATCTTTACAATGTATCTAAATAAGATGAATTTCGGTGGTGTCGGTAATATCCGTGGTGTACAAAAGGCATCCTTACAGTATTATGGTAAGAATGTTTGGGAATTAAACCTTGCAGAAAGCGCAATGCTTGCAGGCGTCATTAACTCACCATATACATTTGACCCACATAATTACCTTGATAAAGCGACAAAACGTCGTAATACAGTATTAGACTTAATGGTTTACCATGGCTACATTACCCAAGAAGAATGTGACCTTGCCAAGTCTATTAAAGTTGAAGACTTACTCATTGACTCAAAATCAACACTCAATTCAAACTATACATATCAGGCATATATTGATGCAGCTCTTAAAGAGGCTCGTGAAGTGACTGGACTTGATCCAATGAACGTTTCAATGGAAATCCACACAAACATGAACCCTACTGTACAAGCACAGCTTGAAAGCATCCAGGCTGGTACAGCTGGCATCGATTTCCCTGATGACTTATATGAATTAGGTTCTGTCGTTATCAACAACCAGACAGGTGAAATCGTTGGTATCATGGGTGGTAGAAACTGGGCTAGTGGTGGTTCCATGTTATTGGATCACGCTACCGAACAGTTCAACCAGCCTGGTTCTTCAATCAAACCAGTACTCGATTACGCATTAGCATTTGAAGATTTAGGTTGGGCAACTTCTCATACCGCTGTAGATAAGCCTGTTACATATGGTAACTGGACATTCAATAACGTCGACAATACAAAATGGGGTGTTGTTGATTTATCTAAGGCTGTTGGTCTCTCTCTAAATACTGTCGCGATTAACACATTACAAGCTGTCATTGATAAATCCGGTGTACAGCGTGTCACAAATTACTTAACCTCTTTAGGATTTAGCCAGTTTAAACCAGAGCTATTTGATATTAGTTTCGCGATTGGTGGTGGTAATATGCGTGTATCTGCCAAGGAATTAGCAGCTGCTACAGGTGTACTCATCAATGGTGGTAACTATATCAAGCCTCATACAATCAACACAATCTTCTACCGTAACGGTCAGAAAGATCCATATGTCGCTCCTACAACCGGAACATCTGTTCTATCCCCTCAAGCTGCTTACCTCGCCTCTTACTTGATGCGTAATGCAGTTGACCAAGACTGGGGTAACTACATGTACGCAATCCGTAAGGGTTATCCAGTATATGGTAAGACAGGTACATCTGACTGGGGTGATGCTGGTCTAGAATATGGTATTCCAGTTGGGGCCGCTAAGGATGAATGGATGGTTGGTCAAACAACACAGTTTACAATTGCGGTATGGTCTGGTTATGAAAAGGCAATTGCTGGTGCAGATACTTACTTCTCTAGATGGAAGCTAAATATGAATATCCCTGGTGCTATTATCAGTACTGTGCTAGATACATTAGAAGGTATCTATGGTACTCCTGGTGAACTTGCAATGCCTGAAGGTATTAGTAAGATCACCCATATCAAAGGTCTATACCCATATGTCGCACCAGATGATACAATTCCATCTGATTATGTTTCTACAGGTCTTGTAAAGACAGAGTTCTCTAAACTTGGTACATATACAAACCTCATTACAACTCCACAGAATCTATCATCCTTTACAGCTTCTTATAATGATAGTAACGATACTGTAAACTTCGAATGGACACCATATCCTGA
Organism: Solobacterium sp.; assembly: GCA_015256455.1. GTDB lineage: Bacteria > Bacillota_I > Bacilli_A > Erysipelotrichales > Erysipelotrichaceae > Bulleidia. The sequence goes on from JABZMB010000029.1 coordinate 8,634, forward strand.
CGCAGCAAAACTGGTTGAAGAAAGCCATGATGATAAGACCTTCGATATTTCTTGGATCACTGGTCCAATTACATACAAGGCTCGTGTCGTTCAAAATAGTGCTGTTGTCGCAACGATTAACTACACAGGTGATAAACTATCGAAGGTAATCGATGGTCTACAACCTGATACGGATACACAGGTATGTGGTTACTATGGTTACGAAAAGACAGATACAGTCGCTTCAAATGAAGTCTGCGTAAGCTTCCGCACACCAGTTGCGAAAGTCACTGTCCCAAGTTACAGTGACCCTCGTCAATACGTTGAATGGGGTAACGCAAACAATATCACAATTAATCGTGCTGTTGGAGATACCATCGCATCCATGAGTGGTAGAGTACAGGATGTACGTGATAGTAATGGTAATAGCCTCATCGGTAAACAAATCAGAAAAGGTTCTACTGTTACAGTCTACATTTACTTCTAAAAAGTCTTCTTCGGAAGACTTTTTCTATGCATTATATTTGCAAAAATAGATATTGTACCCTATAATCTTTCAAAGATAAGGAAGTTGTAACAATACATTTCATTTATCCAAGAAAGAAAAGGAGGTTTTTCATATTGAGCTATAGAATTGAATACACAGCCAATAGTAACGGTAGTACAGTCATTGAATATGCAGATGCCAGCAGACAAGCTGAACTAGTCCGTGAAGCTGAATCAGGTACAATCAATATTATTAATGAGTACCGTTATGAATCTTATGCAGAAGTTTCTGCATAATTAACCCAGATAAATACTCTGTAGAAGAGAAAAATATAAAAAGACGATTCTTCATATGAAGAATCGTTTTCATTTTATCCAAGTGCTACATCTAAGATCATCATTGTCACAAATCCTAATGAGAATAAGATGGTTCCAATATTTGTATGTGTTCCTTCTGACATTTCAGGAATCAGTTCTTCTACAACGACATACATCATCGCACCTGCCGCAAAACTCAAGAAGTACGGTAATAATGGTACGATTTGTGTCGCAAATAAAATTGTGATAATCGAACCAATTGGTTCAACCAAACCTGATAATACACCATATACAAAGGTCTTCCACTTTGGCATCCCCTCTGCTCTTAGAGGCATTGACACAATGGCACCCTCTGGGAAGTTTTGAATCGCAATACCAAGTGCTAAAGCAAGTGCACCAAAGTAAGTAATCGAACTATTTCCATTTAACCAACCTGCATAGACAACACCAACAGCCATTCCTTCTGGAATATTATGTAGTGTTACTGCAAGTATCAACTTGATGGAACGTGATAAACGATTCTCTTTAGGGCCCTCTTCTGTGTTATTTAAATGCATGTGTGGAGTTACTTCATCTAAGAATAATAAGAAACCCACACCTACCAAAAATCCTACGGCTGCAGGAATAAAGGATAACTTTCCAAGGGAAGATGATTGTTCCAGGGCAGGAACTAATAAACTCCAGAAAGACGCAGCGACCATGACACCTGCCGCAAATCCAGTTAACCCCTTCTGTAGTTTCTCACTCATTTTATCTTTTAATACAAATACCATTGCGGCACCTAAAGATGTGCCGATAAATGGTATTAATATACCGATTGTTGTGCTCAATAACATATAATTCCTCTTTCCCTCAAATTATATGAGATTATAACACCTATCTGTTAACCTCGTTATTCATTTGCCCAGTTGTTCAATTGATTATTTCAAGGTATGTATGGCCACGATAGATAAACTTACGGCAACTTTGATCAATCTCTTCAAAGAGTGTTACTGGTAACTCTTTCGAGGATAGTCCTATTTTTTCTAAACAGCGAGCATAGATTCCTTGAACCTCTAAACCATAGGAAAGATCATTCCATACTTCATGTAGAAGTTGGTCAACCTCTTCTTCCTCTATCTGATTTGATAATAGGTTGCTTTTTAATTTCTGGATACCTTCTTGTTGGATATCGTAATCGTATTCAAATAACATCTCAATTTCCTCAACAGTAGGAAAATAGTAGTCAAAGCGTTTTTGAGATTCGCGATATTCCTTCAACATGGCAGAATTTGGTAGTGAGCGCCAATAAACCATGTTATCTTTCACCGCAATCTGTACCTCAGCTATAGGAAGATCTTGTAAAAGAGCTTGAATATCAACATCTTCTCGAAAGCACTCTTTCAAACAGAGTAACTTTTGAAACTGCTCAATGGAACATTCTCCCCAATAGTGTGTCACAACTTGTTGGCACTGTAATAACCATACTTTCTGTAAACGTTCTAGTTGGAAAGATGATTTATCTTGTAAGTTTAGGAAGATTTCTTTTACTTCCTCGACAACGAAAAGTTCATCCCCTTCAAATACGATTAAATCGTAGTCCAATAGACGCTCTAGGAAAAGATTATCTTTCTCTTCAATTTCTTCATCTCTAAGTACCTGCAAGAATACTTGATAGGTTTGATCATCCAGGATCGATAATCTTTTTTCGATATGATGATCATTTAGAATTCTCTCTACCATTATTTCGTAGAGTTCTTCTGGTAAAATATCTTTTACCGTTTTAATTCCTAGATCTCTTGCATAAAAATATAATGATTGTTCGTCATACTGACGTAATACATCTTTTAGTTTCATATGTTCTCCCGTTGTACATAAAAAGGATACCTCATCGGTATCCTTAATGTAAATGTGATTATTTAGCGTTGTCAGCTGCGCTTTGTCCAGCGATTCTACCGAATACTGTAAAGTCAGCTACTGCATTACCACCTAAGCGGTTAGCACCGTGAACACCACCAGTAACTTCACCAGCAGCGAATAATCCAGAGATAACTTCTCCCTTTTCGTTTAATACTTCTGCCTTAGGATTGATTACGATACCACCCATTGTATGGTGAACAGCAGGTGTAATCTTAATTGCATAGTAAGGAGCTGCAGTTAGAGGATTTGCAAAGCTTGTACGATTGAATTCTGCATCACTCTTAGCTTCAACAGCTTGGTTCCAAGTATTCATTGTGCTTACGAATGTAGCTTCATCAACACCCATAGCCTTTGCGAGTTCTTCATATGTAGCACCTGTTACTGTATAACCAGACTTGATATATCCAGCGATAACAGCAGACTTATCAACCATTGACTGGTCAACAACTAACCATGCGCTCTTATCTGGTTGGGCGATGATAGCTGCAGATACCTTATCACGTGTAGAAACTTCATCATAGAATCTCTTGCCTTCAGCGTTAACTAAGATAGCACCATCTCCACGAAGACCTTCAGTGATTAAGTGTGCATTGCCATCTTCTTCAATGTGTACTGTTGGGTGAATCTGAATTTGATCCATATCTACTGTAGCAGCGCCTACTGCTGTAGCCATTTCAATACCTTGACCCTGAGCACCTTCTGCATTTGTTGTCGCAAAACCCTTTAATTCTGGCTTGTACTTTTCAACCATTTCAGCGTTAGCACCGAATCCACCAGTTGCGATTACAACTGACTTCGCATTAATTGTGACCTTATGACCATCCTTACCTGTAGCCTTGATACCAACTGCCTTACCATCCTTCATGATGATTTCGTTGGCTGTTGTGTCAAATAAGAACTGCACATTACGATCTTGTAAGTTCTTTTCTAAGATTGGAACGATATAAGCACCAACAGCAGTTACCTTGCCATCAGCGTTTACTGGACGGTGAATTCTCTTAACAGAAGCACCACCAAATGCACCAACGTTCTTAACTTCTGCACCGATAGATGCTAACCATTCAATAGCAGCTGCAGAATTTTCCGCAAGAGTCTTAACAAGTTCTGGGTTGTTCTTACCCTTACCACCGATTAATGTATCTAATTCCATTAATTCAACAGAATCAAAGTATCCCTGTGGGTTTGCTTGGTATGCATCCCATTGTTCCTTAACAGTAGCTGCTAAAGCTGTGATTGTTGCGTTATCTGCGAACTTCTCTGCTGCAGTAGCTAATGTCTTTTCAACACCTGCAGCTTCTTTAAATTCATTCTTATCTTGGTATGGTGTCTTAGCCGCATTCATACCACCTGTTGAACGTACAGAGTTACCACCTGCGATTGGTTGGCTTTCTACTACGATAACTTTCTTACCTGCATCTGTTGCAGTAATAGCAGCTGTCATACCAGCTCCACCTGCACCAACTACAACAACGTCTACTGTTTCTTCAATATCCTTTGCCTTCGTTGTGCTTGTATTCTTGCTTACTAAATCTGATGGTTCAAGTCCTGCTTGTTTCAAAGCTGCTGTAGCTGCTTCGATGATAGCCTTAGATGTCTGTGTAGCACCTGATACACCGTCAACTTCTAATGAGTTAGCTGCGACGATTGCACCTGGCATTGTTTCTGCTGCCTTTGAACCAATACCATTTGTTTCATGAGACGCATCAACTTCTACCTTAGTGATTGTCTTATCCTTGATTGTTAAAGTAACTTTAACTGGGTTTTCCTTGTCATGACCAAATGCTTCACCAGTGTATGTCTTACCTGTTGAGCATCCTACAAGTGACAAAGCCATTGTTGCACTAGCTAATAATGCTGTTAACTTTTTCATTTTCCCTCCCTGTTATGAGTTTTTTCTCATAAGCCATACTATCGTAACATCTATAGAATCATGTGACAACTCATAATAATATATTCTTTTTCACTCTTCCCATTATAATTGTATCAACCCAAAGTTTCATCGCTAAAAAATGATAGGTTTCCCTATCATTGAAAATATGTATTATGCAATTTTTTCAATTACAGAACGATCTTTACCCCAGAAGAATAATGTGACTGTTCCAGGCCCTGTATGTGCGCCAATAATTGGTCCAATATTGAAGATAGTAATCTTTCCTTTTGTATTTGGAAACTTCTCTTCGACTAACTCTTTTACCGCATTCGCATCTTCTAAACAATTGCTGTGAGAGATAAAGACTTTCCAATTATAGTCATGACCATTCTCGGCATATTCTTCCATCTTTTCTACGATGGCACGAATGACTTTTCGCTTACCATGGACTTTCTGGCGTACAACAAGCTTCCCTTCTGAATCCACCTGCATTAACGGACAAATTCGCAACATATTACCAATGATTCCTGCAGTCTTTGAGATTCTTCCACCGCGGATAAAGAAAGTTAAATCACCTGAGAAAAACCATGCATGACATTCTAACTTATGTGCTTCAATCCACTCATGAAGTGTATCAATATCCATGCCAGATTCCTGAAGTTCCCTAGCCTTTTCTACAAGTAATCCAAAACCTGAAGAAGCATTCTTAGAATCCACAACATAGATTTTACGTTCCGGATATTTTTCACGCATTGCTTCTGCCGCCATGCGTGCAGAGTTATAGGTACCAGAGATTCCAGAAGATAATGTAAAGTGCAATAAGTCATTTCCTTCTTTTAAAATACTCTCAAAAAAATTTTCGTAACCAATCTGGTTCATCTGTGAAGTACGTGTCATTGCACCATCTACCATTGCTTGATAGAAGTCACTAGCGGATACAGATTCAAATAAGTCATCTGTATAGGTTGTATCAGCCAGTTCATATTCAAAACATAAATATGGAATATTTCGTTCTTCAAAATAGTGTTTATTTAAATCAGCTGGCGAACAAGCTGATATAACATATGGTCTCATTAGTTCTCCCCCTTTTAAAATAGAGATGAAAGGTTATTTTGTTTTAGGTGGTGTTAAATTCTTCTGTTTTTCATGACATCCATTCACGAATGGACAACGGTAACACTCTGGATTACGCGCATGACAGAGATAGCGACCGAAGAATATCATCTGATGATGGGTTTTAATCCAACGATCACGTGGAATCTTACGCATTAACTTACGCTCTATCTTTTCCACATCATCCTTTTGATAACATAGTCCAAGTCTTCTAGAGATTCGTGCAACGTGTGTATCTACAGCTATGCTTGGAATATTAAAACATTCAGCCATAATGACATTTGCACACTTTCTACCAATACCCGGTAGAGTTGTTAACTCTTCCATCGTTTGCGGAACTTTTCCACCAAACTGTTCGACAACACCTTTGGCAAATCCTACGATTTGTTTCGCCTTATTACGATATAAACCAAGAGACGCAATATACTTCTCTACATCCTTGATTGGTGCTTTGGCTAATTCGTATGGAGATGGATACGCTTTAAATAATGCAGGTGTTACACGATTGACGGATACGTCTGTTGTTTGGGCAGAAAGGATTACCGCAACAGATAGTTCATAGGGATTACGATGCGTCAATTCACAATGAGCATTTGGATGTAACTTCTGTAGATACTCCAAAATAAATGGTACAGATAAACGTTCCATTATTTTTTCTCCGTTCCTATGGAATCTGCTGTGATATTCTTCTGTTTCCAATCAGATAAAATTTTTTCAATATACCCTAAGTTTAGATGTTGGTAAGCACTAGCTTCACGTAATGCCGCAATAATCAAACGTTTGTCTGTCACTTTATTCCAATCACTAATTTTCTGCATTTCATTTTGACTTAGCGTTCTGCCAAATTCTGTTTCAAATGTATCGATGAGTGAACGATCTAGAATATTTTCAACTCTAGCGATATCCGTTTCAAATAGTCCTGATAAGTCGAAGACAACAGCTCTTGCGGAAGCTTTTATCTTTAAATATTTCTTTGCACAAAGTGCAGAAATGACACGGTTTAATTCCTCTTCTTGTATTCCTGTTTTTTCCCGAAGGGCATCCATTGTGATTTCCATATGATTTTGATTCATAAAATCAATGAGTAAAACAACGACAAGCTCTATACTATCCATACCAAGCAAGCCCATTTGATCAAGTATCCAATCTCGATGATTTACATATTTTTGTTCATACCACTTCATATGTTTACTCCCTTATAACTGTTTTAATAATTCTTGGAATGCAAGATGCGATGTAATCGTAAACTCTGGTTTGACATCGCTATGATTTTCTTCATTGCTTGGATGATACCAACAGGTATGAATCCCTGCACGTATACCTCCAGCAATATCACTCGTCAAAGAATCACCGATGATAATGACTTCATCAGGATTTTTTGTTGGAATTCTATCAAAGACATAATTGAAGAATTCAATATGCGGTTTTTCATATCCGATTTCATCTGAGATAAAGATACCATCAAAGAAATCATCGATATGTGCTTTGGCAATCTTCTTACGCTGCAACTCTTTTACACCGTTGGTTACGATGTATTGTTTATATTTTGGGTGTAGTTTCTTTACAGTTTCATATGCCTCAGGCATAAAGACAACTGTATCTAGTAATCCATTTAAGTAAGCTTTATTAAACTCTACAACACGAGTGGTTTCCACACCAATTTTAGTAAAGAACTCCACAAAACGTTCTACGAGTAGTTTTTCTTTTGTAATTTCTCCCTTTTCAAGTTTACACCAATAGACATCATTAATTCCTTCGTACATGTGTAGAAGTTCATCTGTGATTTCACCATATCCAAACTTCTTGAATGTATTTTTCAATGAATTTTCTGCGCTTCTATGGAAGTTTAATATTGTACCATCGATATCCCATAAAATTGTTTGAATCATACTATTAACTTACCACCCTTCGTTTGAAAAGAAGATGTCGCAAAAACATCTTCATATTTGTTACATTGTTTCTTGTGGCTGATCAGCCCATAAAGCTTCTAAACGATATGTACTTCTAGCATCTTCTGTAAAGATATGTACAACCACTTCATTCATATCAATGAGTACCCAAGTTGATTCCCTTTCACCTTCACGAAGACGCACATCAAAGCCATTCTTCGTTACTTCTTTTTCAACAAATTCTACAAGAGAATTTGCGTGTCTAGGATTTTTTGCAGTACAGATGACATAATAATCTGTATATGCATTGACATTACGGATATCGATTGTCACGATATTCTCTGCCAATTTTTCATCTAATGTATGACGTACTAAATTTAGTAATTCAGACATGTTTTCCCTCCTTTTCGAGTATGTATTTTTTCGCATCCGCAAGGACATATTCTGCCCCTTGTTTGAGATTTCTCTCTGCGATTTTTGTATGCATGGTCACGTCATAATGACGACCTGGTTCAATCTTATCTGCGATATATAAGATATAATCATACGCACTCTTGCCATCCCCAAGGGTATGGTGTTCAATTGCTTGTAAGATTTTCTTGTTATAACAGCCTAGATTCTGCTTTAACCAAATCACTGCAGTATAGCTATGCCAGATTGCAGGATCTAGTTTTAATACTTCAGGTCTAAAGTGTGATAGAAGTTGATATCCCTCTTCATCACTCATTTTCTTTGTGACATCATGTAATAAACCCATTTGATATGCAAGCTGTTTATTCAGATGATGAATGTTTGCAAGCTTATACGCAGTATGCGCAACACGAACTGAATGTGCTGCACGCTTAGGATTACATTGTGCTTTCGTCACTTCTTCAAAGTAGTAACCATTCTCCAAAAGTATCTTACGAATGCCTTTTGCACTTAAGTAGAAGTATCCTTTTCGCACTTCCGTTTCTGTTTCTGATTGCAGTGCGATACATGTGTCATCCTGTTGGATTTCTACAACATGTAGATAGCGATACGGACTACATGCACGCATACATAACTTCTTGCGCTTGTCATAGTTTAGGATACCATTACCAACTATCGCAAGCGAAATCGGCTTACCAGTTTGTTTGTGATAGTCTTTTAACTGTTTCAGTTCATCATCAGTTATTGGATCAAAGGGTGCTGTATATACGATCATGGTAAAACGACCTTTGGTTCCTTTGCCTTCTTATAGAGAATGATTTGTCTTCCGATAACTTGTACAAGTTCAGACTTTGTATGCATGCTTAAATCAAATGCTAGTTCCTTAAGGTCTGTAGTAACTGTCTTAAGCACTGAGATTTTAATGAGTTCTCTTGTACGTAAACCATTGTTTACAGTTTCTACTAGGTTATCACTTAAGCCATCTTTACCAATCTGGAAGATTGCACGTTCTGTCTGTGCGAGTCCTCTTAGATACGCTCTTTGTTTTGTTGTTAAACTCATAACATTGCCTTTCTGAATGTCACACTGACACTCTTTGGTACGTGTACTGTAATTGTACCGACCTCTCCACTCACACATGCCCATCCTAAGCCATCAATCACGATGTCTACCTTTGGCATGTCCTTATGAATTGTATATTTCTTCATTTCTGTTTCAATAGCTGTTGGCACAAATAATGTTCCAACATGTGTATTCCATTTTTCATCTGCGTAGTTGCCATTGGTACGATGAACGTTGAGACGATCACTCAAATACCATACGCAACTTGCATGATTACAACCTGATAAATCTAGACGTGCTAAGCCTCCTACAAAGAAGCTTTGCTCACCACGCAGTTGGAACACCTGTGGTTTTACACTCTTGCTTGGCATGATCGTCTTTAAATCTGCCTCATTAACTTCCATTAACATACTATGATCAATTTCAATGCCTGGTGTATCAATGTAAGTATGTCCATCAATTTCTAATTCATTGAATTCTAATGTAGTGCCTGGATATCTAGATGTGGTTAAAACCTGTGTAGACATCAAGTTGTTGATGAGTGTACTCTTACCAGAGTTGGCTTTTCCTATCACAACTATTTTTCTACCATCCGCAAGTTCATCAACACATTCTTTGATTTCTTCAACACCCATCTTTTCTTCTTTGGACGCCAGAATGAGTCGTTCAATGCGAATACCCAAATCTTTGAGTCGTCCAAAGACAAAATGTGCGATCTTCTCTTCTCCACATGATGCAGGTAATAAGTCTCTCTTTGTCGCAACCATCACGATATCTTTATTCGCAAATTTACGGTTAATACCGTTAATAATACCTGCCTCAAAATCATATAGATCAATCACCCATAGAATTAACGCATCCATCCTTGCAATACGGTTAACAACCGCAACAGGATCGATACCTGTCTTCATGGAGATTGTTAAATCATCATAGTGAATCAAACGGAAACATCTTTGACAATATTCTGCCTCAGCTTTAGGACTATAACCAATCAATTTTGAATCAGTTGTTTGTAATACTGCACCGCATCCTTTACATACTGTCATGATTAGCCTTCCTTCTCATCAAATAGACTTAAACGTTCTACATCTTCATGCACTTCGTTATCTGCGTCTGTTGGTATATCAATAATACGACATTCATCAATACCACGATATAAATCCCAACCATCCTTCAAAACGATAGGTGAACCAAAGCCACTTTCACGTGGTTTGAGTGGAATTTCAGAAGCTCGTAATACTTGTCTTTCAGGATCTTTGAAGACTAACTCTTCTCCTGCACTTACTGCCTTAGCAAGTGTTACGATACTTGGATTTGTCTTTAGACGTTTACAAATTAAGTTACCCTTCATCGGTCGATTACCAAAGACAATTTCTTCCGTATGAATACGTTTCATCTGTCCAACATTTGTCATAAAGAGAATAGCTGGATCTTCTGCATTCATGACACAACCCCATGCTAATTCATCACCTTTACCAAGGTTCATTGCCTTGACACCCTTGGACTTAACACCTGTGGCTGGAATATCTTCAACCGCAAAGCGATAAGAGTAACCATCTTTACTTACCATCAAGATCTGTTGGTTACTATATGCAATAAAGGCATTGATCATTTCTGCACCTTTACCAAGGTTCATTGCTGTCATGACTTTATTGTTACGCTCTACTTGCCAGTTATTTACTGGAGTCTTCT
>JABZMB010000083.1 GCA_015256455.1 Solobacterium sp.
TTAAGTGATATTAATAGTGCTTCATTCATCAACTTATCAATAAAATATATAAAAACAGCCTAATGTAGGCTGTTATTGGAAGCTTATATCGCCAGCATTTGTTTTGATGAGAATCTCACCTTTTCCATTACCGACAATATATTTTTTGCCATGTAATTTTTGATGTGGTAAATCATCATCGAAATCAACATCTCCAAAGTTTGTGGAGAGACTTGCCTGGTAGTCTTTGGAATCTGTTGTTAAATCAATATCACCAGCAGTAGATGTAACTTTAATATTCTGAATTTCTCCATGAACATCTAAATCGATGTCACCTGCAGTTGTTTTTACTTCGATGATAGGAGAGGATACTTCCATATCGATATCGCCTGCAGCTGCGGAGAGTTGAATGACATTGGCGGCGTGTTTTTGAATATCAATATCACCAGCTGCGATATTAGCATATAGATTACCTGTTGTATTTGTTAAGTCCACATCACCAGCAGATAGCTTCATGTTAATTTCATCGAAGTTGGAATCGGAGACATCTAAGTCGCCTGCCAACATCGTAAAGTCGGCACGTTTCATTTCAACGCGGCTGAGAGAAACATCTCCAGATTTGTTATGACAGTTGAATTCATCAAGCTTAATATCGTTGATATCTACATCACCAGCAGGCGCTTCCATTGTGATTGTTGTAACACCAGATGGAATTTGAACGGTCAAGTCACCGCTACCGGACACAAGAATCGTAGCAGTTGTATCATTGATTTCACAACGAATTCCATCAGTTGTAGGATTTCTAAAGATACTTTGTGACTGGGTAAATTCATAGCGGAGCTCATTTCCTTTTTCTAGAGTTATATCCAAGGATGACAGTAATGTCTCACTGTGAATCACTAAGTGAGCGATAGAATCTGGAAGTGTTTCAGTCTGAGGATCTGAATAGTACTGCGCTGTATTCTTCTTACGGTCCATATTAGCTGTAAAGTTTTTTGCATGACCTAGTGCTTCATCTGCGATACGTGTAAACGCATGGAAGGCTGTAGATAATCCTTCTTTTAAATCTTGGTAGTCCTTGTTCTTCTGCTCTTTATGAACAGTTTCTTTTTCTCCACCCATCATATGAATGTTTTCTAGTACATCATCGATTGTACCGAGATCATTCATGATTTCTTCTTCACTTCTGCCTTCGTTAATTCCTTCTTGAAAGTGTGCTTCAAAGGCATCGAGAATATCTTTCTTAAAACTTGGAGAGTAGTTTGCGAGTGCTTGATTTAAAGCTGCTAAATATTCATTTTTTGTCATATTAGTTTTTCCACCTTTTGAATGAATGTGATCCATTCTTCTTTCTGTTGTTGTTGGTAAAGTTTTCCTTCTTCTGTCAAATGATAGTATTTTCGAGCTGGGCCACCGGACGACTCGACAAGATAGGTCTCAAGATAACCATTATCTTTTAGTCTTTTTAAAATTAAATATAATGTACCGGCAGTGACGGACATTTCTTGGGAAATATCTTCAGTTAGTTCGTATCCGTACTTATCATCTTTTACTAACCTCGAAAGAACGCATAATTCTAAAACACCTTTTTTAAATTGTGCATCCATTATTTTTCCTCCTTGCAAGTAGAATATAACACATACTATTATGTAATGCAATATAGTATGCAAAAAAATATACTCCGCTTGGAGTATATTAGAGTAAATGTATTTTGTGGGCTTCACATTCATCGACCATATCTTGTGGCCAGATAGAAGCCTGGACTTCACCTACATGTGCTTTATTCAGCAGTAACATACACAATCTAGATTGGCCAATACCGCCACCAATTGTATATGGAAGTTCACAGTTTTGAATCATCTGGTGATATGGATACTGTAGACGTTCTTCCGCATTGCGAATACGGCACTGTTCTACGATGGAGTTTTCATCAACACGGATACCCATACTGGAGATTTCTAATGCACGTTCTAGTGATGGTAACCAGAAAAATAGGTCACCATTTAAATTCCAGTCATCATAGTCAGGTGCACGTCCGTCATGTGGCTTTCCACTATGCTTTAAAGCATGACCAATACGTTTGATAAAGACACATTTCTTTTCTTTTGTTATTGCGTCTTCACGTTCCTTTGGAGAAAGATCAGGATACATATCTTCTAACTCTTGGGAATCGATAAAGAATACATCATTAGCTAGATGACACACGGCCTGTGGATATTTGTACCAGATCTCATGTTCCATGTGTTTGATAACTTTGAAGATTGTACGTACCGTTTCCTCTAACATTTCTTCTGTACGTTCTTCTTTCGTGATGACTTTTTCCCAGTCCCATTGATCAACGTAGACAGAGTGCAAGTTGTCGAGTTCTTCATCACGTCGAATCGCATTCATATTTGTATAGAGACCATCATGAACTTCAAAGTTATATTTCTTCAGTGCGAAACGTTTCCACTTCGCAAGCGATTGTACAACCTCAATTGTTTCATTAGGCATACCTGCAATATCGAAGGATACTGGACGTTCTACACCATTTAAATTATCATTCAAACCGGTACTCTTAGGTACAAATAAAGGGGCTGAAATTCTAGATAAGTGCATCTCTCTTCCAAATTCTTTTTGGAAAGTATCGCGAATATATTTGATAGCTTCTTGAGTTTGTCGCACATCAAGAACAGGATCGTAGTCTTTTGGTAGTACTAATTGCATAACATCACCTCATAGTGCGTTTTATTTTAACATAGAATGAATGACTTAAGATAGAGAGAAATCAAGCAATATCATAGGTATTCTACTCATAAATTCCATGCATACATGATAGATATGTGTATATTCCTTGAAAAAACCAATTATCTTTCATACAATATAAAACGATTAAGGAGTATTATGATGACACGTTATGATATAGCAATTATCGGTACTGGCCCAGCAGGACTTGAGGCAGCCATTACCGCAAAGGTACGTAATAAAAACATTATCTTATTTGGTACAAAGGATTTAACACAGAAGTTACAGGTTGTAAAACACCCAATTCTAAACTACCTAGGATTACCATCTAAGACAGGTGTAGAGATGGCTAATGTATTCCAACAACAGTTGGATGAGCTTGGAATCTCTATTACAGAAGAAAAGATTTCGAATGTATATGCGATGGGTGATTACTTCGCATTACAGTTAAATAATAGTGAGGTTGTTGAGGCAACTTCCGTCATCCTAGCAATCGGTGTTGTGGCTGGTAAGCCATATACTGGAGAGGAAAACTTCTTAGGTCGTGGCGTTAGCTATTGTGCAACTTGCGATGCACCTTTATATAAAGGAAAGGTAGTTGCGGTTGTGGCAGGAAGTAAGGAAGAGGAAGCTGAAGCTGACTTCCTTGGCGAAGTATGTGAAAAGGTATATTACTTCCCACAATATAAGGATGAACCACAGTTAAATAGTAAGAACATTGAAATTCATCATGAAAAGCCTGTTGAAATTTCGGGTATGATGAAGGCAAATACACTGAAGACAGATCAAAGTGAATATACAGTAGACTGTGTATTTATCTTACGACCAACGCAATTCCCAGGCTCTCTAGTACCAGGTCTTGAAATTGCAGGTAATGCGGTTAAGGTTGATCTACAGATGAAGACAAATCTAGCAGGTCTATTTGCGGCAGGTGATATCACAGGACAGCCATACCAATATATCAAAGCGGCTGGACAGGGAAATGTCGCAGCATTATCTGCGGTAGCGTATATTGATGAACTAAAGAGAAAGAAGCAGTAGGTGATTATGATGGCAGGACAGAAAATCGATACATTAAAATTAGAGAATCAATTATGTTTTCCACTCTACGCGGCTGCTAGAAAGATTACAGCAGCGTATACTCCTCTCTTAAAACCACTTGAGATGACTTATACACAATATATTGTATTCTTGGTGTTATGGGAGAAGGATGATATTTCTGTAGGTGAGTTGTGTGAACGATTATATCTAGATAGTGGAACAATCACTCCATTACTCAAGAAGATGGAAGACAAGAATTGGTTAACAAGAACACGTTCTAAATTAGATGAACGTGTGGTAATGATTAAGTTAACAAAAGAAGGCAAGAACATGAAGAAACAATGTGCAGATATTCCTGCAAAAGTTCGCTCTTGTGTATGTCTGAACCAGGATGAATCACAGGACTTATATAAAGCACTGTATAAGATTCTTGAAGAGAAAAAATAGCTATGTCAATTGGCATAGCTTTTTTGTGCTTGCATGTAATGCAAGTTATTTCTGATTGTGTTTCTCTTTGATTTCTTTCTGATAGTCTTTTGAAACTTGCATAGTATAACGATACCAAGATTCAAAATAATCAGAAAGACAAGAATCCTGTAACAGTGCTTTTG
>JABZMB010000084.1 GCA_015256455.1 Solobacterium sp.
AATATATAATTGTGAGAAGATTAAATCAGTTTAATTGATATTAACAACAAAATATCATTAATACTATTCATGAAAATATAGGGGGTATTCTTATGAACAAGAAATTACTATCAGGTCTATGTGCAGCAGTACTCTTATCAGGTTTAGTAGGCTGTGGACCTAAGGAACCAAAACAAGACACTACAACAAGTACATCTATAAATGAAACAAAGGAAACAGAAAACAATACAGCTACAACAAACAACTCTGAAGTAACTGAGAAGAATTTTAAAGACTTCCCAGAGACAGATGAAAAGTACTTCACATATGAAGAGTGGCAAGAAGGTTATGTTATCTATAGTTGTACATCTGACGGTAAGGTTGTTCGTGTACCAAAGGAAATTAAAGGTAAACCTGTTATCGCAATTGGAGAACGTGGTCTTGCTAACCTAAAGTACTGCGAGGCAATTGTATTACCAGATACAGTACGTTATCTTGCGAAAACTGCATTTGCGATTGATGAATCTCTAAAGTATGTACACTTAGGTAAGTCAATAGAAACAGTAGAGGATGATATCTTCAATGGATGTAGTTCTCTTGAAGAAGTAACTTTCCCAGAAGGAACAAAGAGTATTGGAACATTAGTATTCTGGGGCACAACGTCAATTAAATCCATTACAATTCCAGCAAGTGTAACAGAAATTACAAAATTATTCTATTTTGTTGATACCTGTAATCCAGATGTAGAAATTCATACACCAAAAGGATCAAAAGCAGAAGAAGCTGCGAATAGTTTAGGACTCAAGGTTGTAAACAATTAATGTAGTGTTAAAATTAGTATTCATAAAGAAAGATAGTGTAGAGAAAACTCTATACTATCTTTCTTTATTTCATAAATGTGCTGATATATCCCTGGATAAAGATCCACATGATGATAAGTGGAATAATATAGGTCACATAAAGGCGTGCCCATTTAGGGAATTTGATGCCTTTTCCTTCATTTGCTTCTGCAAGGAAGTTACCAAAGCCCCATCCATATTTGCTTGTGCAGAATAGAAGATAGATTAGACAGCCAATTGGTAGTAGGTTATTACTAACGATAAAGTCTTCTAAGTCCATAATATTTGTGCCTGCACCTAATGGTGTAATGTTTTGCAATACATTAAATCCTAATATACATGGTAGTGATAATACAATAATGACGATTGCGTTGATGAGTGAGGATTTCTTAACGGATACTTTTGTTAGATCAGAGCTAAAGCCAATCATATTTTGGAAGATAGCGATAACTGTTGAAAGAGCTGCGAAGGACATGAATAAGAAGAATAATGCCCCCCATAATTGTCCTAAGAACATGTGGTTAAATATATTTGGTAATGTTACAAATATAAGTTTTGGTCCTTGTGATGGTTCTACACCAAATGCGAAACATGCTGGGAAGATAATGAAGCCTGCCATGATTGCCACAAGTGTATCTAGTCCTAGTACGTGTAATGCCTCGCCAGTGAGTGCTCGTTTCTTATCGATATAGCTACCGAAGATTGTCATTGCGCCAATACCAATACTAAGTGTAAAGAAGGATTGTCCTAGTGCTGCGAAGATAACTTTACCAATACCAACTTCTTGAATGGCTGCTAGGTTTGGTTTGAGGTAGAACTCTAGTCCTGCTTGTCCTCCTTTTAAGAAGATGGAGTTGATTCCTAGTGCTACCATCAAGATGAGTAGGGCAACCATCATCTTAGAAGTGATTTTTTCTACTCCATTTTGTAGTCCCATAGAGCAGATGCCAAAACAGAGTATGACTGTAATTGCCATGAAGATAAACATGTTGAGTGGTTGGTTCATTAGACTACCGAATTGTTCGCCAACTGCAGTTGCGTCTAAACCATTGAAGTCTCCACGTAATGTCTTAAAGAAGTATAGTAATAACCAGCCTGTAATTGTTGTGTAATACATTGCGAGTAGGTAGTTACCACCCATACCGAACCATTTGTAGATATGCCACTTGGTTCCTTTTGGTTCTAATTCATCAAAGGCGAGAGCAAGACTTTTTTGGCTACCTCTACCAACCGCATATTCCATAATGATGATTGGTAGACCTAGTAATATTAAACATGCAATATAGATTAGTACGAAGGCTGCTCCACCATATTGTCCGACGATGTACGGGAATCTCCAGACGTTGCCTAAGCCAATTGCACAACCTGCGGATAATAAGATAAAGCCGAGGCGTGATGAGAGTTTTTCACGTTCCATAAGTTATACCCCTTTTAATAATGTCCTTATCATACCAAATTCTTTTAGAAGTTTTATATATAAAATGTAAAAAATATGAAAAAAAGATATAGTTTTATGAAAATAATTACTATATCTTTTCAAAAATAATATTTTTAAGTATTTATGCGGCTTTCTCAATCTTTTCGAAGTTAGCGCTATTTGTTAATACAACGATTACAGTATCTGGATGATTTGCGTCTTTGATCTTAGCACGGTCAAAAGTAATTAATTTATCACCAGCATGGATGACATCATCTTGTTTTACAAATGCTTCAAAGCCTTCGCCATTCATCTGTACTGTATCAACACCGACGTGAATGAGTACTTCTAAACCGTCCTTAGATTGTAATCCAATTGCGTGCTTTGTAGGGAATAACATCATCACTGTTCCATCAAATGGAGCGTAAACTGTTCCTTCTGTTGGGACAATACCAACGGATTGACCCATTGCTTCACCTGCAAATACTGGATCTGGGATTTCGCTTGCAGGAATAACTTTTCCCTTTACTGGAGATAGGACAGTACCTTTTTCTGTAGTGATAATTGTTTCTGCTTTCGTTGCTGAAACTGGAGTAGATGCTGTTGCAGTTGTTTTTTGTTCTTCCGTCACATCATCTTCGTGCCAGAATAAGAATGTTAATACAAAGGATGTTCCGCCTGCTACAAGTAGTAGGATTGTATATGTAAGTGGGTTAGATGCAATGAGGAAGCCTGGAATACCAGTAACACCGTTGGCTGTTGCGCCAATGTGGAAGATCGCTCCTACAAGAGCTCCGACTGCACCACCAACTGCTGCGAATACGAATGGTTTCATCAAGCGTAGGTTGACACCGAAGATTGCTGGTTCTGTAATACCTAGGGAAGCGGATAATGCGGATGGAATTGCAATCGTCTTACGCTTTGTGCTCTTTGTCTTTAGACCGACTGCTAAGCAGGCGCCAAACTGTGCAAAGTTTGCGGCAGATGCGATTGGCATCCATGTGTTTAATGCGCCTGTGCTAAGCATGCCCAATTCAATCGTGTTATACATGTGATGTAGACCCATGACAACTGTTATAGGATATAGAGCGCCCATTGCTAGAGCACCGATAGGATTGGCAACGAGTACTGTTGCGGCAGATAATACCCAAGTTTCAAGTGCCGCAAATACAGGTCCAATGACCATAAATGTTGCTAAAGCTGTTAATAGTACAGTTGTAAGTGGTGTTACAAATAAGTCAATCATCTCAGGGACAATCTTGTGTAGTTTGATTTCAATCTTACTCATTACCCATACGGCAATCACAACTGGAATCACGTGTCCTTGATAGCCTAATTGGTTGACTTGTCCGAGTGTATAGCCAAAGATATTGATGCCTTTACCAAATAGATACCAAACTTCATATCCGTTTGCGGCGGCCCAACCGTTTGTTAGTGCTGGGTGAACCATCATAAGTCCAATAACAGCACCTAAGAAGATGTTTCCGCCGAATACATGAGCAGCAGATACCGCAACAAGTACTGGTAGGAATGCAAAGGATGTATTAGAAGCCATATCTAAGAATGCATACCAGTCTGTTGACGCAAAGGATGGGATAGCCTTACCTAATGCTTCTACAAGACCCATCATTAATCCAGCAGCTACGATAGCTGGTAAGATTGGTACAAATACATCACCAAGTGTCTTGATCAGTTGTTTCCACCATGGCATTTGTGAAGCTGCTGCAGCCTTTACATCATCTTTACTGCCGCCAGTTACTCCACTAATTGCGATGAATTCATCGTAAACTTTATTGACAGTACCGGTACCGATAATAATCTGTAATTGTCCACTAGAATTAAATACACCTTGTACGCCTTGTACGTTTTCTAATGTCTTTATATCAACTTTACTATTGTCCGCAATCACTAGACGTAAGCGTGTGGCACAGTGTGCAGCACTGATAATATTCTCTTTACCACCTAGTGTTGCAAAGATTTCTTCTGCACATTTTCTATAATTTAGTTCCATAAATGAGCCCCCTTCTTTTTT
>JABZMB010000085.1 GCA_015256455.1 Solobacterium sp.
AATAAGAAAAAAAAGAAGGAATTTCAACTGATGAAATCCCTTCTTTTATTTACCTAACTCTAATTTATCTAATACTGGACGAAGTACACGCATCATCATTGGAATAATAAAGCCTGCCACAACCATTTCCAAAATACCATTGCTTGTAATCACAGTAATAATCACTGCAGAAACAGCCAAACCTGTCACATTTGCATAAACCTCACCAAAGAATAACCAAATCATTCCCATTACCATCAGTGTATGCATTAATGTCATACCAATCGCAATGATTGATTCTGCGATAAAAGTATTTTTCTTAACTTTCTTTAGTGTTGTATATAACAAACCAGAAAGGTATCCCAATAAGATGCGAGGGCCAAAGGCAATGAGTATACTCCAGAAATTTCCATGAATTTCACCTACTGAATAGAAAGGTGAAAAGCAGAAACTTGTTATCGTTGGCGCAAAGGTTGCCTTTAAAAAGCTCGTCATTCCAAAAACAAAGCCCAAGATTGCACCATCAGTTGGTCCAAGTAAGATACCCGCGAAGATGACAGGTATATGCATTGTTGTAATGGAAATTGCACCTAAGTTAAGATAACCAATTGGTGTCATTGCCATAATGAGTTCAATCGCGATAAACATACTTAGAATCGTCATTTTTCGAATTCTTGTTTTATTACCCATTTGAATGCCTCTCTATATTTTATACTCCACCCATTTACCTTGGTGGAAACGAATACGTAATAACGTAAATCTTGTAAACTGATCCGATAATACGCCTAACCAAATACCTACTAGACCAAGTGAGAATACGGAAGTTAATACCCAGGTTAAAATTGGTCGGATAATTGCGACACTAATCAGCGCCACAAACAATGTATATTTTACATCACCTGCGCCTCTTAAGCATCCACCATAAATAATCTGCGATATTTGAAATAGTACAATAACTGCTACGAACCGAGCAATCATAACGCCCATTTCAACCACGGATTCATCCGCAAAGAAGAACTGATTTATCTTTCTTCCACCTACCAACAAACTCACCGCGAATATCACCGAAATTACTACACCAATTAATTGGCATGCATGTCCATATGTTTTCGCAAGTTCTGGTTTTTGTTGTCCCAAGCTCTTACCGATGAGTGATACAGCCGCAACCTGCATACCATCCGCAAACGCAAAACCTAATGACATAATATTCATGCCAACCTGATATGCCGCAAATTGGTCTGTACCAAGTTTTGCGGCAAGAACAGCCGTTGTCATAAAACCTACACGCATAGCCCAGTTTTCAAAAAGAATATTTGCACCTAATTTTTGGATTGCATGAAACGATCCAAAGTCTGGTCGAATCTTCTCTTCTAAAATATAGGGTATCGAAACATAGCTATCCTTCTGAAATAAAGAATGTACACTCATAGTACAGGCAAATACCGTACCTAATACTGTCGCAAAGGCTGCTCCAAATAAACCCCATTTAGGAAAACCAAAGTTACCACCTATCAATAGATAGTTAAAAATGATATTTACAATCGATGATGTTACATTCGTTATCATCGCAATCTTAGTATTGCCAGCACCTCGTTGAGCCGCATTAATAACCAGTGATAATACATTGAATATCATTCCAACCTGTATCATGCGAAAGTAAATGACTGCACCCTCATGTGTATCCGCATTCGAACCACATATCGCAATTAACGGATTTGCAAAAATAACTGTTACAACCGTTAACACAACACATAATAGTACAATCATCATAAGTGCAGTCACCAACACTTGGTTTGCATTCCTACGATTATTCTGTCCAAGTCTTCGTGCAACTAATGCAGATACCGCAACGTTAATCGCAAAGAAGAAACTTAAACTCAGAAACTTTGGTTGAATAATTAAACCAGTCGCCGCAACTGCATATGTACCCATTGAGGAAACCATGAATGTATCGATAATACCTGCAAGAGACACAAAAACACTTTCCAGCACAGCTGGCCAGGCCATACGTATCGCTTCTGTATAATGTTCTCTAGCAATATTCTTTAACATCCTTATTTTCCCTATCTATTTGAAACCTCACTTCGTTTGAAGTGAGGTCATTCATTATGCGTTTAATTTCTTTTCAATATCTTCAATATCACTCTTTAACTTCTCTAAGAAAGCTTTCTTTTCTTCAACTTGGCGTTGAATACTACGAATTCTTTCATAGTCACTTGTTTCATATTCTTGTTCTTGAAGTCTATTGATTTCTTCTCTTACGATTGGTAGTTGAGACTTCTTATGGTCATAGGCTTCCTGAAGACGCTTTTGACTATCTTCACGTTTACCATTCCAGAATACTTCTTTTGCCTGTGTAAATGTCTCCCACAACGCATCATTCTGATCACTTCCAGAATATCCAGCAGCACGCCATTCCTTATCTAATGCCTTCATACGATCAGTCTTTTCACGACCATAATCCTTTGTGGAAGCGATTGTCTTCGCTTCTTCAATTAATGCATTCTTAATACGGATGCTCTCCTTCTGCTTTTCATCACGCTCTGTAAAGAACGCTGTTCTTTCATCATAGAAGCCCTGACGTGATGCGTTAAACTCATTCCAAAGTTCATCATCCTTATCACGACCTGCACTACCAAGAGACTTCCATGCGTCCATGAGACCATTCATCTTTTCAGATGTTTCACGGAAGTTACCAGTCTTCTTAGCAAGTTCTTTTGCTTGCTTGATTAAATCAAGTTTCTTCGCTTCATTTTCAGAATGTACTTGTGTTAGATTATCAAAATAGTTACGACGCTTATCATTGAATTGGTTACGATAGCCCTTGAACTGCTCCCATAAGGAATCATCTTCCACACCTGCATTACCTAGCGCTTCCCACTCATCCTGTAGGTTTCTAAATTCTCCCTGTGTATCCTTCCAGTTTGTAGAATCTACTAAACTAGCAGCTTTTTCAATCAACTTCTTCTTCTCTTCCGCATTTGCGCTTTGACGCTGACTTCTAGCATTGAACTTTTCTAAAGTCTTACCAAACCAAATTGCATACTCCTTATCCTTTGGAGTGTTCCAGTTTTCAATTGCTTCAAATTGCTTACGAATTTCTTCAAACTCTTCTACAGTAGAGATATTCTCTGCTTGACGGCATAGTTCCTGCTTCTTACGAAGATCATTTTCCATATCTTCAAGTGCAGTATCATTATGAGAAGTACCGTATTCAACGCCACCACCTAAATACGCTGGCTTTTGCCAAGAGAACATTCTATATTCTCCATTAGTTTCAATACCAAACCATCTGCCGTGGCCATCATTTTGATCCTCTTTTGGTAATACAAAATTACCATTTTCATCCTTCGCTCCGTATAGGACTTCAACAACCTTACCCTCAAAAGTCTTATGTGCTTTAAAGCTGACCTTTGCTAATTTCTCATCAAATCCTTCTAACGTTTTCCAATTCATTGTAATTCCTCCTGTTTGTCGTGTAATACAAAAATCTCTACTAAATATTATACATGATAATTAAAGTGTTTGATGTTCGCGTTTTACATGTTCGTAAACAATTTTCGCCACATCCTCAACATTTTCTTTCTTGCCATTGCGCATCCATACAGTATAGATGTTAAATAACGCACCTGAGTAATAATACAAGTGATATCTACGTAACTCATCTTCACCCTGTTCAAAGACATAGCTATCAATATAATAGTTGAGTCCATCCTGCAAGATAGAAGATAAATTCGATTGGTCTAAACATTCAATGAAGCGCTCGTAATTACAGAAATATAAAAATCCCGCAAGAATCATTTCATACGAGCGTACTTTTAAATCCTTGGCTTTTTGTATGCGAACAAACTCATCTACGATCATTTTCATATAATCGCTGAATATCTCTCGCTTACTACTATAATTACGATAATATGTCATACGTGATACACCAGCCATACGGCAAATTTCTGTAACTGAAATATCATCATATGACTTTGTTTCCATCAAGCGTATCAGTGCCTCACTAATACATTGACGATTGAATGCATTTTGTTGTTCCTGTTGCATAAATTCTCCTGATAGTTGTATTTTAACATATTTCGATATCTTCCTACTATGTCCAATCCCCATCAAGCTATAAAGAAAAAGAATAT
>JABZMB010000030.1 GCA_015256455.1 Solobacterium sp.
GAGAGTCTAAAGAGTGTAGAATAATGAATTATACCTATATACTTGAATGTGAAGACCATACCTACTACACAGGTTGGACCAATGATTTAGAGAAAAGATTTCAAGCCCACCTAAATGGGAAAGGGGCTAAGTATACAAAGTCACATCGACCTTTGCGCATCGCATATTATGAAATGCATGCGACAAAGAAGGGAGCGATGCGAAGAGAGTGGAGGATCAAACAAATGACAAAGAAAGAAAAAGTACAATTAATTAAAAGTCCATTAACGAATGTGGAACTATTTGATAAAGAGAAATTGAAGAAAGCTAAGTTTAATCGCCAGTTACATATCCTATATGCGCCAAGTAGCGGTAAGGTCATCATGGAGATGAATGATGTAGCCGCAGAGATATTATGCAAGGATGAAATTTTTGTTGAATTACCGGTTCAAAACAATGAAGATTGGGAGACGCATGAACCTGTTATCAACCGTAATGGCGATTCTTTCTCAGTCAATATTGCCAGTGATGATCATCCAATGGATGGTGACCATCATATTGCCTTTGTGATTTTACAATATGAAAAGGGTTATCGTGTTGTGTATTTTGATAAGGGTGAAAAACCAGAAGTAAAGTTTTATCAAGATGAGCCAGTCATTGCAGTCTATGCAAACTGTAATCAACATGGCCTTTGGTGCATTGAAGCATAATAAAGACATATTCAATTTACAGTGTGGCTGTGATACAATGGGAATGTTGAAAATTTGAAAAGTCGAGAACAGACAGAGGTTAGAAGAGAAATGGAAAAGTACAAGAAGAGCTGGGAATTTCATGGCCGTACATTGACAGTCGAAAACGGTGAAATTGCCAAACAAGCAGGAGGTTCTGTAGTCATTCGCTATGCGGATACAACAGTACTATCTACAGCAACAGCAAACAACCAAGCAAAGGATACAGATTTTTTCCCATTAACAGTTTTATATCAGGAAAAGATGTATGCCGCAGGTAAGATTCCTGGAGGATTTACACGTCGTGAAGGTAGACCAACAGAACATGCAACATTAACAGCACGTTTAATTGATAGACCAATTCGTCCTTTATTTGCGGAAGGTTTCCGTAATGAAGTACAAATCGTTAATACAGTATTATCATGCGATCCAGACGCTAGTTCTGAGATGGCATCCTTATTCGGTTCATCATTAGCACTATGTATTTCAGATATTCCGTTTAACGGACCTGTAGCTGGTGTAATGGTTGCTCGTGTTGATGGCGAATACATCATTAACCCAAGTGTTGAACAGGAAAAGAATTCTGATTTAAATGTAACAGTTGCTGGTACAAAGAACGCCATCAACATGGTTGAAGCAGGCGCTAAGGAAGTATCAGAAGAAGATATGCTTAAGGCCTTGATGATTGGTCATGACGCAATCAAGGAATTATGTGCAATTCAGGAAGAAATTATCGCTGCCTGTGCGAAGGAAAAGATGGAAGTTTCCTTATATGAAATCAACCCAATCGTTAAACAGTTGGTTGATGAAAAGGGTGCACAGCGTATTCGTGAAGCAGTTTCTATCAAGGGTAAGCTTGAACGTTACGGCAAGATTGATGAATTGATTGCCGAAATGGAAGAAGAAGTTGCTAAGTTAGAATGGGAAGATGATAAGGCACGTGAAAAGGCTGTTAAACAAGCACACGAATATGGTGTAGAAGTTGAAGCAGGTGAAGTACGTCGCTTGATCTCTGAAGAAAAGATTCGTCCAGATGGACGTGGATTAGATGAACTTCGTCCACTAGATTCACAGATTGATTTACTACCACGTGTACACGGCTCCGCTATGTTTACGCGTGGTGAAACACAGGTATTATCTGTTACAACATTAGGTCCATTAAGCGATGCACAATT
This sequence comes from Solobacterium sp., assembly GCA_015256455.1. Classification (GTDB taxonomy): domain Bacteria; phylum Bacillota_I; class Bacilli_A; order Erysipelotrichales; family Erysipelotrichaceae; genus Bulleidia. The sequence goes on from JABZMB010000030.1 coordinate 1,883, forward strand.
GATTGATGACTTAACAACTGAAACAGAAAAGAGATTTATGCACCAATATAACTTCCCACCATTCTCTGTTGGTGAAGTTGGTCGTATGTCTTCTCCAGGTCGTCGTGAAATTGGTCACGGTGCTTTAGGTGAAAGAGCTCTCTTACAGGTATTACCTACAGCAGAAGAATTCCCATACGCAATTCGTACCTGTGCAGAAGTATTAGAATCAAATGGTTCTTCTTCACAGGCAAGTATTTGTGCAGGCACAATGTCATTAATGGCTGCTGGTGTTCCTATTAAGGCAATGGTAGCTGGTGTGGCTATGGGTCTAATTACAGTTGGTGATACATACTCTATCTTGACAGATATTCAAGGTATGGAAGACCACTATGGAGATATGGACTTTAAGGTAGCTGGTACACGTAATGGTATTACTGCTTTACAGATGGATATCAAGGTAACTGGTATTTCAGAAGAAATCCTACGTGAAGCTTTAGCACAAGCACACAAGGGTCGTATGGAAATCTTAGACAACATGGAGACAGCAATCTCCACTCCACGTGATCATGTATCTGAATGGGCTCCAAAGATGGCTCAAATGATGATTCCTGTAGAGAAGATTCGTATCGTTATCGGTAAGGGTGGCGAACAGATTGATAAGATTATCGCTGAATGTGATGGTATTAAGATTGATATCACAGATGATGGTAAGTGCGTATTCTATCATACAAAACAGGATATGATTGATAAGGCAATGCAGATTGTCGGTGACTTAATCCGTGAGGCGAAGGTTGGCGACATCTATGATGCGACTGTATCAGAAGTTCGTGAATCATTTGCCTTTGTAACATTGTTCCCAGGAACAGATGCATTACTCCACGTAAGTGAACTTGCTTGGACTCGTGTAGAAAAGATTCAGGATGCATTACATGTAGGTGATGTTATTAAGGTTAAAGTTACTGGTGTTGATCCAACTGGTAAAGTTAAGGTTTCTGCTAAGGAATGCTTAGAAAAGCCAGAAGGCTATGTAGAGCCAAAGAAGAACTTTAAGCCACAAGGTAAACCAAATTTCCATGAAAAGCGCGAAGGTGCTAACGTGGAACGCAGAGTTTTCAAGAAAAAAGAAAACGCTGAATAATCAATAAAAGAAGGCGTATAGCCTTCTTTTTCGGAGGGAAAGTAACTATGCGTATGCGTAAAAAGAAATGGGCAGAGCCATGGATTGAAGAACACCGTGATTTTGTCTATCAAAACCCAGTAGAAAACAAAGGAAAGTGGAAAGAATTACTACAACGCGACACATTACATTTAGAGATTGGCACTGGTAAAGGTGGATACCTCAACGGTATGGCAAGACTCTATCCAAATGAAGCGTGGGTAGGAATTGAAAAAGATATTAGTGCTGGTGCAGTCGCTGCACGTCATGCGGTAGAAGAAGAAAATCCACTACTTGAAAATAAGCGATTTATCATTGCCAATGCGGAACAACTACAAGAGTGGTTTGCGACTGGAGAAGTGGATGTCATTCACTTAAACTTTTCTGATCCATGGCCAAAGAAAGGCAATCATAAGCGCCGTCTTAGCAGTGCGAAGTTTTTAGAGATGTATCGCGATATTCTTACAGAAGATGGATATATCCGCATGAAGACAGACAACAAGGATCTATTTGAAGATTCAGTATTGTATTTCTTACAGAATGATTTTACACTCACAGAATTCTCTGTTGACTTCCGTCGCGTAGAGCATGCGGAAGATGTCATTACAGAATACGAAACTCGATTTATGGAACTTGGACAACCAATATATCAACTTTGTGCCAAGCCATGCAGACATAAATAAACTGTGATACGATAATGCAAAGGAGGTAAAGTATGGGAAAGAAGATTTTACTAGTCCTATTATGTGTTCTATTAACTGGTTGTGCGCAATCTAATCTTTCCATGCAAGAAAGATTAGAGCAAGAGATTACTACAGTTAGTGCTTTACCTATCCCTAGTGCAAGTCATCGCAAACCATTCTATACTTACTATACAGAGCCATCGATTGGACATTATCGTTCTACTGAAACTTCAAATGAGTTTAGCTTTCAATCTACAAAGTTTGTACTGAATCTAAACGTACAAGCTATCATGGATTCTTCCACAGATATAACACAATCGATCTATACACAAAAACCGATTGCTATATATTCTGGAAGCTTTCAAAATATGCTCGATGAAACAGTAGATTATGTATGTGAAATCTATCAGGTTAATCATGATTATGCAGTATTCTTTACATCTTCTGCAGTAAACTTATTTGGGGTTGCTCAAGTTGGAAATGCAGCAGAACTTGCAGGGAAAATGTACTCTATTGCACGTAGTGTAATTGTACGAAAAGATGCTGTATTACAGGTGTATACACATGAAAGTGCGATTGATTATGAAGGGGAAGCAATCAATCTGTATAAGGATATTGCACCAGAAGAGGGTACCTTACAAGAGTTAATTGATGATAAGACTCGTATCGATAATAAAAAAGATAAGAGTAAAACAACTGATAATTGATGAAATCATACTTAAAACGCGTTATTTTATGATAATATATAACTTAACAAGGAAAGAGAAATAGAATAAAATACTATTGTATATAAGAAAGGATAGACCTTATGCTCAAGAAATTACAAAACTTATTATTTGAGGATGATGACGAATTTGTAGAAGACAACACTGAAGCAGAACAAGTTGCTGCCTCTGCTCCAGTTACAGCTACTGTAAAACCAGAAGCATCTTCATTACAGCAAACAGCAAAGATCCCTGTTCAAACTGAGCAAGTACCTGAGATTCCAGCAGTGCCTGCATTACCAGTTGAACCAGTAACAGCTGCTGAACCAGAACCTGTAAAATCATCCTCAGTATTTTTAGATAATGAACCTAAGAAGTCAACAATGATTAATCTTGATGATGAGGATAGCAAACCAGTTGAGAAGAAGCCAGTTGCTAAGCCTGAAGTAAAGCGTGAAGAAGTAAAGCCTTCTAAAGAATACCGCTTTAATCCAGTTATCAGTCCTATCTTCGGTATCGATGAAAAGGATATGGATGCTGTAAAGACAACTACTTCTAAACTCACTGAAAAGGAAAAGGCTAAGTTTGAAAAGAACGTTACACCAATTCTTTCACCAATGTATGGTATCGCTGTTGAAAAGCCTGTGAAGCCAGCTGTGAAGGTTGAAGAACCAGTTGTAACAGCAGCAGTGAAGAAGAGTGAACCTGTAACGATTCCTTCACCAACTGTTGAAGATGAGATTCCTGAATTCTCATTAGATGATATTCTCAGCACACGTGATCAAGAACCACAGCAGGAAGATGATGATTTGTTTGGAACAACAGCAACTTCTGAATTTGACTTTGGTAATGATGACCAATTATTCCCAAATCTAAGCTTTGGTGATTTGGAAAGAGAAACTGCTGAAGATAGTACAACAATTATTTCTCGTTCAAGTTTGAACGATCATAGTTCACGTAAATAGTTTATAAAAAACGGTCGTTAACGTTTGAAAGAGATTCGCTTTCGATGTCGACCGTTTGTTTTTTGGAGGTCTTATGGAAAGATATACGTTAGATTTTAATAAGCCAGTACATATCTTCTTTATTGGTATTGGTGGTATCAGTATGAGTGGCCTAGCAAAAGTGTTGGTAGATCGTGGTTTTCAGGTAAGTGGATCTGATAACCAAGAAACAGAACTAACAAAGATGTTAGAACAACATGGTGCTAAGGTTTACTACGGTGGTCAAAAGGCTGAGAATATCACAGATGATATTGATGTTGTTGTATATACTGCGGCGATTCATCCAGATAATCCAGAATATATTGCCTGTGTTGATAAGAAGATTCCAATGATGACGCGGGCAGAATTACTTGGTGAACTCATGGAGAACTACAAGAATAGTATCGCTGTGAGTGGCACACATGGTAAAACATCTACGACATCAATGTTAAGTTATATCTTAATGGCAGCCAATACTGATCCAACAATCAGTTTGGGTGGTATGCTTGCACATATTGGTGGTAATATTCGTGTTGGAAGAGGAGAGACATTCCTAACAGAAGCTTGTGAATATACAAATAGTTTCTTAGAGCTAAAGCCACTTGTTGGAATTATCTTAAATGTAGAAGCAGATCATTTAGACTTCTTTAAGGATTTAGATGATATTCGCTTATCCTTTAGAAAGTTTGCGTCTGGAATCAAGGAAGGCGGTACACTTGTAATTAACCATAGTATTCATAATAAAGAGTATATTATCGGTGATTTTAAGGGTACTGTTATTAGCTTTGGTGAAGGCGGGGATATGCATGCAAGAAATATTGTTTTTGATGCATTAGGAAATCCTGGCTTTGAAGTGTATTACAAGGATGAAAAACTTGGTGATGTTCAGCTTTTAGTTCCGGGTAAGCATAATGTAGATAATGCATTAGCAGCAATCGCAACAGCTTATAGTCTTGGTATTGATTTTGATGCGATAAAGCAGGGGCTAGTAAGCTATAGTGGTGTAGATCGTCGCTTCCAGTATAAAGGTAAGTGCAATGGTGCAACAGTTATTGATGACTATGCACATCACCCACAGGAAATTGAAGCAACCCTCAATGCAGCAAAGCATTATCCGCATAAGAAATTGTATGTTGTCTTCCAACCACATACCTATACACGTACAATCGCGTTACTGCCGGAATTTGCTAAAGCTTTAGAAAACGCAGATGTTGTCATTCTTGCGGAAATTTATGCAGCACGTGAGATTAATACAACTGGTGTAAGTGCAGAAGATATCTCTAAGCTGATGAATCAAACAAAGGTGAAATCTTTCTACTTACCTACATTTGAAGAAATCGAAGATTATCTACGTAGCCATCTAGAAGAGGGCGACCTATGTATTACGATGGGTGCAGGTAATGTAACAGAAATTGGGCCAAAACTTGTACAATAGTGATTAACCGATTGGAGTAATTACAATCGGTTTTTATAATTATATAGATGATTATTATCAATTCTTTATTTAGTGAAAAACTCTCTAGCATGACTTGTTAGAAAGCATGGATTTCGGTGTCTGGCGAAAGTATGATATAATAAGAGTATCGAAATCATTTTCGAATTGAATGGTCAAAGAAGGAGGACATAATATGTCAGTAAATGAAAAGATTGATCAGTTGAAGGGTGCGGTTAAAGAAGAAGTTGGAAAATTAACTGGAGATAAGAAAACTGAACATGAAGGATTAGCTGAGAAAGTAACTTCAAAAGCAAAAGAAGTAGCAGAAGGTGTTAAGGATGCTGTTGAAGGAACAGTAAATGGTGTTAAGAATATTATTAACGAAAATAAAGATGATGTTGCAGAAAAGGTAAATACATTTGCTAATAATGTAAAAGATGCCGTTGAAGGTACTGTTGATGGTATCAAAAACATTGTGAACAAAGATAAAGAATAATTTTATTGAATTGAACCTCATAATGTGGAAAACAGATTAAGAGGTTCATTTTTGTAATGAGGTATATGGATTTAGATACAAATAAATTCTTTGTTGAAATAATTAGGAGACTAACTATGAGATATAAAGTCTTTGAGTATGCAGGATATATCTGTATTTTAGCATCTTATGTCATTGCGACTTTTGCGCAGAAGGCAGAAGGTATTTTTGCGGTGATTGGATTAGTTGCTTCATTAGGATTGTTGTTGGGATCTATTATTTGTTATGTGCTATATCGCAAATATCATCCAGATAAAACTACGATATTCAAAAATAAAGCAGAACTGCTGATTCTTGTAATTCCTTTCATCATTGTGGTGATTGTATTGTTATCCATACGTAAATGACCAATCAACTTTTAAGTAGATAATTACATCAATTATTTCAAAAAATGTACTAAAAATAGGAATATCCGATTTTTAGTATTTTTTTAGAAAGCGCATTCTATGATTGAAAACTTTTTCATAAATGACTATAATGGATAAAAGAGGTAAGCATATGGATCAATTGATACAAGATTTACAAATCGTATGTACACAACTATTACCAATCATAGCTGCAGTAGCTTTGGTATTTTTGTGTATCTTATTACGAAAGGTGTGGCAGACTATCGACGCTTTAAGGAAAACGATTGAAGGTTTAGATCCTACACTACGTTTAGTGGATAAGAGTATCGAGAAGGTTCAAGCACCATTAGATACTGTTGCCAAATACAGTAAGACCTTTGATAAAGTTCATGACAAGACATCTGCTGCGATTGGCAAAGTAACAGATTTTGCAAATGATAAATTAGATTCATTGAAACAAACAATTAAGACTGGTGTAAATCCAGAGGAAGATCTTCCTGTACAAGTTCAGGAAGTTGAAAAGGAGACTACAAATGGCTGATGAATTAAAGAAAGACGAAAAATCTACATTCAACGAGTTTGATGACAGCACTGAGCCTATTGAATCAATTCAAAAGACAGTTGAGGATCTCAAACGTAAAATTCAAGAACTAAGTACGGAAGAAGAAAAGACTACAACTGAAGAGACTTCTAAAAAGGAAGATGAACAGTTCAAGATTCCTGATTTTATTGCGCCACATGCGGAAACATTACAACAGATGAAAGATACAACTGTTAAAACTCTTCATACAGTGAAAGAAGAAGTTGTGGATAAGACAAAGAAAGCTGCTTCTGTTGTAAAAGAAAAGGCTGAAAAGCTAAATGAAAACGAAGAAATTCGTAAGACATTAGATTATATCAAGAAGAATGCGACAAAGGCTTATGATACAGCGATGATCAAACTTGATGAACTCAAGCAAGATCCTAAAGTAAAAGATGTATCAGATAAGGCTAGTGATGCTTATCAAAAGGCTAAGGATTATATCGTACCTAAGACAAAAGAACTCACAAATGTCATCAAGGATACAACACAGAAGACATTTACAAAGGTAAATGATTTTGTAAGTCGTCCTGATGTACAAGATACGATTCAAAAAGTAAAGGATACTACAAAACAAGCTGTAGATAAGGGTATTGAAACAGTACGCAATATTATTCACTCTAAGGAAGAAAAGTAGGAGGGATACGATGAAACGAGTAACAATCTACGACGTCGCAAAAGAAGCTGGTGTTTCGCTGGCTACCGTTTCCCGTGTTATTAACGGATCCAATGTTGTTAAAGCACCTACAAAAGAACGTGTTGAAGCAGCTGTTGAAAAATTAGGTTACAAACCAAATGCAATTGCCCAAGGGCTTGCATTACAGAAGTCTACTTCTATCGGTTTGGTAGTTCCTGAAGCTAGTTTTACTTATACAGGTCAAGTAATCAACGGTTTGATTGATGTAGCAAAGATTTATAACTACAACATCATGTTGCATACAATCACTGCAGGTATTACAGATATCAATACTGTAATTGAAGATATTATCAAGTCACATGTGGATGGTGTTGTTATCTTCAATGATAAGTTAGTCGCTGGTGATATGGATACGTTAAGCAAGTACAATATTCCTATCGTCGTTATTGGTAACAAGATGAATGGTAAGGGTATCAGTAGTGTTTATGTAGATATCAAGAAGGCTGTCTTTGAACTAGTTTCTAAGTACTTAGAAGAAGGTAAAGATAACATCGGTATCTTAGAAGATCGCAAGAATCCACAGCAGTATGAAAAGATGATTGCTGGTGCAAAGAAAGCATATGAAGCTCGTGGTAAGAAGTTTACTGGAGCGATTTCGATTCCTTCTGATGCTCGTACATCTTATGCATTCTTATCCAAGTGGATGAGAGATCATCGATATGATGTTGTGATCGCTAATAGAGATTCCCAATGCTTCGCATTGTTAAACGCAAGTAGAGAAAATGATATTTCCATTCCTGATGAAATGGAAGTTGTATGTGTACTCGATACGAAGTATAATTCCATGGTACGTCCACAGATTTCTAGCTTCTCCATTCCATCTTATGACTTAGGCGCAGTTTCTATGCGTGTTATGACAAAGTTATTGCAGAATGAAGAAGATAATCATGAAGAAAAGGGCGAAAGCATTGAATTAAGTTATCTGTTTACTCCAAGACAGACAACAAAGAACTAAAAGCGTTGAATAGAATGAGTAATCACATGTATGCATGTGTAGAGAGATTCCGGTTGGTGAAAGGAATTCTGTATCGGTGATGAATACATCTAGGAGCTGTTTATCTCAAAAGGTAGACCGTTACTCTGCGTTAAAGAGAAATGAGTGTACGATGATTCGTAAACTAAGGTGGTACCGCGCTGAGGCGTCCTTAGAGATATGGGCGCCTTTTATTATGGCGCTAGGAAAGGATTAGTATATGAATTTTATTGAAGAATTACAGTGGCGTGGCTTAGTCAAAGATTGCACGGATAAAGAAGGACTAGGCGAACAACTTAAGAATCCAACGACAATCTACTGTGGATTTGATCCAACAGCAGATTCTCTCCATGTAGGACACTTACAACAAATCCTATTATTACGTCGTTACCAATTACAAGGACATCAACCAATTGCCTTATGTGGTGGTTTTACAGGAATGATTGGTGATCCACGTCCTACAACAGAAAGAAAACTACTAACACATGAAGAAGTACTTCATAACGCTGAGTGCATCCGTGAACAGTTAGCTAAATTCTTATCCTTTGAAGGCTCTAACGCAGCTATCATGGAAAACAATAATAACTGGTTGGGTGAGATGAACTTATTAGCCTTCTTACGTGACTATGGTAAGTTATTTAACATCTCTTACATGTTACAAAAGGATACAATCAAAAAGAGATTAGATTCTGGTATTTCTTACACAGAATTTAGTTATACAATCTTACAGTCTATCGACTGGTACAACTTATTTAAGAAGTATAACTGTCAGATTCAGATTGGTGGTTCTGACCAATGGGGTAACTTAACTTCTGGTATGGAACTTATCCGTAAGATGGAGGGTGATAATGCGAAGGTATTCGGTATTACTTCTCCATTAATCACAAAGAGTGATGGCTCTAAGTTTGGTAAGTCTGAAGGTAAGAATATTTGGTTAGATCCTACTCGTACAAATGCGTATGAATTCTACCAGTTCTGGTTGAATACCCCTGATGCGGATATTGTAGACTACCTCAAGAGACTTAGCTTCCATACACCAGAAGAAATTATGGATTATGAAGAATCTCTTAAGAGCGCACCTGAAAAGCGTGAAGGACAGAAGGCATTAGCAGCTGAACTAACAGAACTAGTTCATGGTAAAGATGGTTTAGAGAAGGCTCTACGTATCACAGAGACATTCTTTAAGGGTGACATTATGACTTTATCTCCAGAGGAGATGAAGGAAGGTCTAGCAGATGCTAAGAAGGCGGCTGTAGAAGATGGTGTAACTTTGATTGATGCACTAGTGATAGCAGAAGTATGCAAGTCTAAATCTGAAGCGCGTAAGTTAATTGAACAGGGTTCTGTATCAGTAAACGGTAATAAGATTACAGATATTCAGGCTGTATTACATCAGTCTGAAGCTATTAACCAAGAATTCTCTATCCTTAAAAAGGGTAAAAAGAATTACTTTGTTTTAACATTCTAAAGCATGCGGATAGTCAAAAGGCTATCCGTTTTTATAACTGTTCTATGGTATAATTACAGGCGAGGTATTTGTATGTATAGATATTTATTGGTCATTGCAATCTGTATCTGCATGTTATCTGGCTGTGCTAAAAAAGACGCTGAAACAAATGCGGCTATGGAATTATACGAGAGCTATTATACTGAAGTTTTAAATGCGAAAAACTATCTTGAATCAAGTGATTATTTTTCAATTAGTACGGAGATGACACAGTTATCTGATGGTACTTATCGCTATTATGTGATTATTGATAATCCAAAGACTGAAATGTATCATTGCCGTATTTTTGCGGTGGAAAATGATATTGCGTTTGCGGACAATGATAAGATGATGCCATCATTAGGTGTTTTTGATACAGATGTATCACTTGTGCCAAATCAAGTAGATAAATCAAAAGGTCTAATGAAGGGGCTTGTCATTAGTGGTGAAAGTTCTGAAGATCATATCAACTTGAAATTTGTTGTGGAATGGCGTGATCAAGCCAATAAACAAGTTGTAAAACAATACATACAAAAAGATCTTAAATACGAGAAATAAGAGGAGTTGGATACATGAAAGAAACAAATACAATTAAAAAATCATTTATTGCCAGTTCCTTAACAACTTCAGCTGGTATCTTTATTACAAAGTTAATTGGTTTATTCTATATCGTTCCATTTAAAGCAATCGTTGGTCAGCAGAATATGATTTATTATTCTGCTGCATTTGACTATTATACGATTCTATTACAGATATGTAGTGCGGGTATTCCATTTGCCTTAGCAGCATTAGTCGCAAAGTATCTTTCTAAAAATGACTATAAGACAGTTGTGTTAGTACGTATCTTAGCGACAAGTTTACTAATGGTTTCTGGTTTTGTGATGGCTGTGTTATTTATTGGCTTTTCAGGACCTTTAGCAGCCCGAGCATTGGGTGGCACAGAGTATTCAGCCAATGAACTAGCAGCAATGCAAAACTCGTTTGTGATTCTTGCGATGGCTTTATTTTTGGTATCTGTTTTATATAGCTATCGTGGATATTATCAAGGTGCTAAAGAAATGCAACAGTATTCCTTATCACAGGTGATTGAACAATTTGTTCGTGTAGGTTTCTTACTTGGTGCAGGTTGGTTTGTTGTGTATATTCTGCATCTTCCAAAGATTGTGTATATCTATACAGCGGTTGGTGGTACTGGTGTCGGTGCGATGGTAGCCTTACTGCAGTTTATGAACTTTGACCGTAAGCACTTCAAGGATGTACAACAAAAGGCGAAACTACAATCTACAAATTCAGTCGCAATCAAAGAGTTGATTCATGAGTTTGTGATGTATGTAATTCCATTCTTATTAAGTTCCATCTTGGCAAACTCACAGGTACTAGTAAATACTAACTTCTTTGTATCTGTGATGGAAGGCTTAGGTATGCAACATAGCCAAGCCACAATGTTATTGAGTATTATCCAGACAAACTGTGATAAGTTAACTTCCATCCCACAGGTTATCGGTAATGGTTTTGCGGCTGGTGCTGTTCCATTTATCACTGTTTCTTTGGTTCATGCGGATTGGAAGGGACTACGTAAGTCTCTTGAGGACTGTCTTGGTACAGTATTCTATATTGTCATTCCAGTTTGTGTATCGATGGCTGCTTTATCTGGTCCTATCTACTACATCATGTATGGCGCTAAGGAATTAGAATATGGACAGGTTGCTTTATTCTGGTCGAGTATCTTAGCGTTTGGTACTACAGTGACTCCTGTATTACTATCCATCTTATTGTCCTTAAAGATGAGAAGACATACTTTGATTTACTTCTCAGTAGGATTCTTGGTGAAGGTTATTACATTCTATCCATGTTGTTATTTATTTGGATATTCCGGTGCCATCATCTCCAGTATTCTTTGCGAGATTACATTTATTGCGCTCAGTATCTATAAGATTCAAAAGACATATCCAGTTCGTGTGAAGAATATGATCATTCGCTTAGTGAAGATTATTATTTGTTGTTTTGCGATGAATGGTATCTATGTCATCGTACGTTGGATTGGTATTGATCCTACACAATATTCCCGCTTAATAGCGATTGTATTTGTTGGTATCATTGGAAGTTTAGGAATGGGTGTATACTTTGCAAGCAGTGAATTATTCCGTCTGCCTAAGTCTATCTTCCATCGCGATTTGCGTGGAATGTTTAATCGCATTCTACGTCGAGGTGCGTAAATGTTGCGTTTAGATCGTATTCTTGCAAATGCACGTGTTGGCAGTCGCAGCGAAGTAAAGAAACTTGTCAAAGAGAAACGTGTACGTGTCAATGGCGAAATCGCAAAGTCTTCTGACATGCGTGTCGATGAAAATACAGTGGAGATCTTTGTGGATGATATACCGGTGGTTTATGAAAAATATGTCTATTACATGTTAAATAAGCCAGCTGGATATATCAGTGCTACAGAAGGGAAAAACTGTCCTACAGTATTGGATTTAATTGCGGAAGACTACAAAGGCATGTTTCCATGTGGACGTTTAGACAAAGATACTGAAGGCTTACTGATGATTACCAATGATGGTCCTTTGGCTCATGAACTATTATCACCAAAGAAACATGTTGAAAAAGAGTATTACGTAGAACATACACTACCACTAACAGAAGAGGATATCGCTAAGATTGAATCTGGTGTTACATACAATGGTGTAAGTTATAAACCGGCAGTATATAAAAAAATCTCTGATACTTCTTGTACTCTGATGATTCAAGAGGGTAAGTATCATGAGATTAAATTCATATTTAATTCTGTTGGTGATAAAGTTGTTTATCTGAAACGTCTTCGTATGAAGAATCTAGTTTTAGATGAAACTTTAAAACCAGGTGAATATAGACCTCTTACAAAAGAGGAATTAGAAGATCTTAGATCAATTGCACGTTAACAGTCTCTGGTAATTGCCAGTTGCCTGTGCGTGCATATTCATTTAAGAAGTCAACGACTTGGTCGGTGATAGAGTTTGGTGTAGAAGATCCACTTGTGATTGCGATACGTTTATGTCCATCAATCATGGATGGAGTTAAATCTAGAACACTATCAATAAGATAAGATTCTTGGATACCTGCATGTTTGGCAATTTTGGCAAGTTGATTGGAGTTATTGGAACGTGCATCCCCAACAACAATAAGTAAATCAACATTCTGTAGTTGTAATACAGCTTCTTGACGCTTGCTGGTAGCGTTACAGATTTCCTTTGCGACGATTGCCTCAGGGAAGAGTTTCTTACAGTGTGCAATGATTTCTGCTGTATCTAACATGGAAAGTGTCGTTTGATTGGTAATAAGAATATTCTCAAGAGATACGTTCTTCAGTGCATCAACATCTTCAATGGATGTCACAAGATGAATCTTATCAGAGATACCAACGGTTCCTTCAGATTCAGGATGATTCTTCTTACCGATGTAGATAATATCTCCAACGGCACTATGTTCCTTAACAAGGTTATGTGTACGAATGACATCAGGGCAAGTCGCATCAACACCAGTTAGTCCCTTAGCTTTGGCAGCTATGATAACATCGTCACTAACACCATGTGCAGTAAAGATAACGATACCACTTGGAATTTCTTCTAAGAGTTCCATGCGTGTTTTATTTTTATCCTCAACAAATTTGATACCTAACTTGCGACAAGCATCAACCACAAATTGATTATGTACAATCATACCCAACATTGTGACAGGAGTATTTGGGTTTTCCTTGACTGTTTTCTTGGCAATGAGAATTGCACGAACAACACCTTGGCAATACCCTCTAGGGATGACTTTTATGATTTCCATAACAGAGTCCTTTCAAACCGCAAATAAAATCGGTTATACTAATTATAGGTGATAAGATGAAAAAATTTGAAGATTTTAATCTAAAAGATACAACAATGGCCTTTATTGAGAAGAACCATTTTACACAACCAACCCCAATCCAAGAACAGGTGATTCCATCTGCTTTACGTGGTAAGGATGTAATTGGTCTTTCTAGTACAGGTTCTGGCAAGACACACGCATACTTAATTCCAATCATGGAGAAGGTTGATCCTAACAGCGATGAAGCACAGTTTGTGATTACAGCACCCACACGTGAACTTGCGACACAGATTTTTGAAATGGCAAAAGTCATGACAGAAATTTTACCAGAGCTTCGTGTACGCTTATATGTTGGTGGACGTGAAAGAAGTAAGGATATTGAACAACTTGAAAAGTCTCAACCACATATCGTAATCGGAACGCCAGGTAGAATAAAGGACTTATTCTTAAATGCTGGTGCGTTACGTATTGATAAAGCAAGTATGCTTGTGGTCGATGAAGCAGATATGACTTTAGAATATGGATTCTTAGATGAAATTGATGCCTTTGCGGGAAGACTTGGTGAACACTTACAGATGCTCGCATTCTCTGCTACAATGCCAGAGCAGTTAAAACCATTTATCAATAAATACATGCATCATCCTATTACATATCAGATTGGCGAGAAGGTACGCTTTAATCCAGATATTAAGCATGTATTGGTACCTTGTTATCATCATAGTTATGCTGAGACGATTTTATCAATCTTACCTGGCTTTCAGCCTTATGTATGTTTGATTTTCGCGAATACTCGTCAAGAAGCTTCCGAAATTGCGGAAGAACTTCGTAAGAATAAAGTGTCTGTGAGTGAGATTCATGGCGATTTGACAAGTCGTAAGAGAAAGCAAGCGATGAAGAGTATTTCCAATGCGGAACATACATACGTTGTGGCAACTGACCTAGCTGCGCGTGGTATCGATATTGGAGAAGTAACACATGTTATCTCCTGTGGATTCCCTGAAGATTTAGAATACTATATCCATCGTGCAGGAAGAACAGGTAGAGCAGGGTCAACTGGTATATGTTATGCCTTGTATCAAGAAAGTGATGATCAAGCAATTCGTTCCTTACAAAAGCGTGGTATTAAGTTTGACCATGCCCGTCATCGTTCGACGGGATGGCAGACACTTCATCCATACGGACAAAGACGTCTTAAGACAGATGATGAGTTAGAGAAGAAGATTGCCATGATTATGACGAAGAAGAATACCAAGGTTAAGCCAGGCTACAAGAAGAAACGTGCAGCTGCAATTGACCGTGTACATCGTCAGAAGAAACGTGAAATGATACGTAGCAAGATTCGTGAAGAGAAGAAAGCTATGTATAAAGAACGTGCAAGAAAAGATAGAGAAGGACTTTCATAAGTCCTTCTTTTATATAATTTTTATAAACTATTAAAAAATATTTTTAAATAGAGTTGAAATATATGATGAACAAATCTATAATCTATTTAAAGAAATCCTTAAATAGATTGTGAGGTGATGGAATGGCAATCAAAGATATCTTAACAGCTCTTGCGGATGATAATCGAAGGAATATCTTGATGAAATTGAAAGAAGGAAAAATCAGTTCTGGAGATTTAGCTGAACAATTAGGGATGTCTCCACAAGCGTTATCGTATCATCTAGCAAAGCTCAAAAAAGCCGATTTAATTTACGAAACAAAGTACAAAAATTTTATCTACTATGAATTAAACTTATCTATTTTGGATGAAGCACTGATGTGGATATCTGATTTGAAGGGAGAAAAGAATGAAGAATAAAAAACTATTTTATGTACTGATGTTTTTGCCTCTAGTTGCTAGTCTGATTGCATTACAGTTTTTACCTGATGTAATACCAGCTCACTATAATATCAATAATGTTGTTGATCGCTGGGGCAGTAAATATGAAATCCTAATATTACCAGTTGTAACAATTGCGTTTGGATTCTTTTCATTAGCGATGGGAAATCTTGCACAGAAACAAGAGTCTCAAGGCAACAATAATGAGAAGAGTAGTTTGTTTATCGGTACCAGTGTTTTACTCATCTTCAATGTACTTTCTGGATTTATGATTTATTCAAGTCTAAATAGGATTGAGAAATTAGAGTTTGCATCACTTACATTTATTCAAATAGCATTTATTATCATAGGAATCTTCTTAATTGTAATCAATAATATCATGCCTAAAGTTAAACGGAATAGTATTCTAGGCTTTCGTACAAAACAGACGATGA
>JABZMB010000031.1 GCA_015256455.1 Solobacterium sp.
TGTTTTCAATACCAAACTGTGTAAACTGTCTCTGTCTTCCTTTTTGTGGATTTTCATGACGGAACATTGCACCAAGATAATAGAATCTACCAGGCATCTCCATTGATCCATATAACTTATGTTGATCAAATGCACGGATAACACCTGCAGTTCCTTCTGGTCTTAATGTATAGGAATGTGTACCCATATCAAATGTGTACATCTCTTTATTTACCATATCACTGGAGTCATTTTCACGCTTAAATACTTTTGTTTCTTCAAAGTATGGTGTACGAATTTCACGGTAACGATAACGTTTCGTTGTTTCACGAATGACTTCTTCTGCGTGATGCCAACGATTCATCTCGTCTGGTAAAATGTCGTAAGTTCCTCGTGGTGTTTGATAACTCATAGTTCTTTCCTCCTTTAAACAAATATAAAAGCGTCCCTATCCAAGGACGCTTTGTGCGCGGTACCACCTTAGTTCATGATTTCTCATGCGCTCTTTCCGTAACGTGGAATACGTTTATCCCTACTAGTTTCAGGATACCTTCTCCAGAGTGTCAATCCTATTAGAATCCGCCAATGCTTGCACCATACCATTGTCGCTCTATCGTCTTCTAACAAGAACTCTCTTTCTTTGAATTTAGTTGTATTATAGCCTTTACACTTAATTTTCTCAAGTGCTTTCTTAATGTGTTGTACGATCAACGCTGAGCACAGATTCGACTTTACGGATATTTGCAAAGACGTTATTCATCTGCTCTAAATTTTTTAAACGCATTGATACTTTAACTGTTGAAGTTAACGTTTCATGATTCACAGTCACATTAATCGAGTCAAGCTGTACTTTACACTGAGAGATTGTATTTACGATATCTGTAAGTAAGTGTGGTCGATCATTACAGATAATACTAAGGTCACAATCATACATGCGATCTACATCTGCATCTTCCCACATTACATGAATGAGTTTTGTTTTCTCATTCCTAATATTAGGACAATCTACGCGGTGTACTTTCACACCTTCATTACGTGTAATATAGCCGATGATTTCATCACCATAAATTGGTAAGCAACAGTGTGCTAGTGACATCTTCATCGATTCAACACCAGGTACGACTAGTCCTGATTTAGAAACACGGTGCACAGTCTCTTTGTTGAGGACACGTGATAAATTTCCATCTTCTGTTGTACGCTGTTTTACATTTGTTAAACGTTCAGCAGCTAAAGATGGGTTAATCGACTTTACCGCAATTGCATACATGAAATCATTGTAGTTAGATACTTGGAAACCTGTTGAGATACTATCAATCTTTTTGCGATCCATAAATTCCTTTGGATCGGCACCACGTTTGCGAAGTTCTTCTATCAGAATCTTTTCGCCTTCTTCAATCTTCTCTTCACGTTTCTCTGATTCCTTCTTCAAGAAATATGCACGAATCTTATTTCGAGCTTGTGCTGTTTTAACAATCTTTAGCCAGTCTTCAGATGGACCTGTACCCTTTAATGTCTTGATATTTACAACATCACCTGTATGTAGTTCTGTTGTCAGCGGGACAATCGCATCATTCACAATCGCACCGACCATTGTATGCCCTACATCCGTATGAATACGATAAGCAAAGTCAATTGGTGTAGCTCCTGCAGGAAGGTCAATCACTCTTCCTTTAGGTGTCATTACATATACATTGGCCTCAAAGACATCCTTCTGCAATAGCTCCATGTAATCTGTCGCAGATGTGTTGGTTTCACTTTCACTATATAACGCAAAATCTCTAAACCAAGTTAGTTTATCTTCAATTTCCTTTTGTTCAGCTTTGGCATCATAGCGA
Organism: Solobacterium sp.; assembly: GCA_015256455.1. Lineage (GTDB taxonomy): Bacteria > Bacillota_I > Bacilli_A > Erysipelotrichales > Erysipelotrichaceae > Bulleidia. The sequence goes on from JABZMB010000031.1 coordinate 1,815, forward strand.
GAACCTTCTTTATAACGCCAATGCGCCGCAATACCTTGTTCCGCAATCGCATCCATGTCTTCTGTACGAATCTGTACTTCGAAGATCTTCGCATCTTCGCCAAGAATCGTTGTATGTAAAGACTGATACATGTTTGGTTTTGGTACAGCAATATAATCTTTTAATCTTCCTGGAATTGGCTTGTATTTTGCATGAATATATCCAAGGATTTCATAACAATTCAATTCAGATTGTGTTATAACACGAATCGCCAGTAAGTCTAAAATCTCATCAAAACGTTTATGTTTATGTACCATCTTCTTATAAATGGAATATAAATGTTTCGAACGACCAAAGATACGGAATTGAATCTTATGACTTGTTAACATTTCAGAAATATCTTTGATCATCTTATTGACAGCCGCATCACGTTCTGCCTTTTTCGTTTCTACTAGATGGGCAATATGATAGTACTCTTCTGGCATTAAGTAATAGAAGCACAAATCTTCTAATTCATTCTTAATCGAACTAATACCTAAACGATGCGCAATTGGTGCATATACATCTAACGTCTCTGCCGCAATTCTCTTTTGAGAAGCTTCAGACTGAAACTGTAATGTACGCATATTATGCAGTCTATCTACTAGTTTAATGATAATGACTCGAATATCTTTTGCCATCGCAATAAATAGCTTACGATGATTGGCTGCTTGATACTCTGGATCATCTTTACCTTTAAAGTTCAAATTACCAATCTTCGTAACAGCTTCAACTAGACTTGCAATTTCATCATCAAAGTCTTGAGCCAACTCTTCACGTGTAATATTGCAGTCTTCAATCACATCGTGCAAGAAACCTGCCGCAATCGTCTTTGGACCGACACGTAGTGTCGTAAGAATATATGCTACATTAACAAGGTGTACAAAATATGGCTCACCACTCTTACGGAACATGCCTGCATGTTTCTCAGAACCATACGAAGCCGCCTTTTCAATAAGAGCTAGATTTTCAGGCAAATGAATATAATTACCTGCCTCTTTCATCACATCTGCTACTGTTGGATTTTTACGTTCAGCCATATTTTCACCTCCTACTATTTTGCAAAAAATCGAAGATTCCTCTTCGATTCTATTTTATTTATCGCTTAGGCGAGTCATTGCATAGACATCATAGCCTTCAAGCGCTTTACGGCCATCCATGCCTTCACCAAATAATTCGATAACAAACGCAAAACCAGCTACGACACCACCTAATTGTTCAATCATCTTTGCAGTAGCCTTTGCTGTTCCACCAGTCGCTAATAAGTCATCAATAATAACAACACGCTGACCTGGCTTGATTGCATCTTTGTGCATGTGTACTTCATTAGAACCATATTCTAATTCATACTTACAGCTTATTGTTTCACGAGGAAGCTTACCTGGCTTACGAACAGGCACAAAACCTAATCCAAGTTCAACCGCAACTGGACAGCCAAAAATAAACCCTCTACTCTCCGGACCAACAATCATATCTGCGTTAACGCTCTTTGCGTATTCACATAAGCGATTTGTTACTTCTCTAAACGCTTCAGCGCTTTCTAAAATTGGTGTAATGTCTCTAAAAAGAATTCCTTTAATTGGGAAGTCTCTTACAGACGCAATGTAATCTTCAATTTTTAATGCCATGATAAATCCCCTCCTGTGCGGATAAAATAATTTTTGTAATATGCATTCTTTAGTATAGCAGATTCAGACAATATCTTCGAGTATCATTTGACAGGTTGTACGATTACGCCACCTATTAATGGATAACTTACCAATCAAACGTTTTGGCAAGATTGGTGCAGTTAGATTTCTGCTCTTGTAGAGTACTGCTTCAAAGCCACCACTACTATTTGCGATAAGGTATTTCACCATCTTCGCAGTTTCTTTACGCTCTACAACATTCATTCCTTCGAGCGCAAAATTTGGTTCAATCATCTCTTTTGGATATGGTGTAAAGCAATCAATATCAATGATGTTATTAAAGTTAATATCTTCTACATCAATCCGAATCGCATCCTGTACAGGTTCAATATATTCATACCCAGTTTCGGCCATCTTTTCTTGTGCCTGTTGATAGAATTCTTCAAACTTATCTGTAGGTACTGAAATACCAACCGCTTGTTCATGACCACCAAAAGCTGCTAAATTTTCAAAATCCTTAAAGAAATCAAAAAGATTAAAACCTGGTACACTTCTACCACTGCCCTTGATCGTATCATGGCTCTTAGCCATGACAAGCACTGGTCGATGTAGTTGTGAAACGATACGTCCCGCTACAAGACCTGATACTCCTTCATGGAAATCTTCTTGATATAAGATTGGAAATTTCTCATCTGCAATCATATTAATTGCAGTCTCACTGATCGAAGAACTGATTTCTTTTCTCTTTTCATTAATCTGATTTACTTGCGCAGCATAGTGTGCAATCTGTTCTTCATTATTTGAAAGTAAAAATGGAATTATTGTGTTGACATTAGCTAGATCACTCATACGTCCAAGACTATTGAGCTTTGGCACAATTGAAAATGAAATAGAAGTCATATCAACTCCACTGCCTGGATTTAAAAGACTAATCAGACTGCGAGGTCTACCCTGCTTTAACACAGCTAGTCCACGCTTTACGATACGTCTTGTTTCTTTCCATAGTGGCATAACATCCGCAATTGCCGCAACACATGCAAACGCTGTTTGAATATCATTATCACCAATCAGATTTCGTGCAATCTGCAAAGCAACACCTGCACCAGAAAGATAACAATACTCACTTTCCATATAGTTTGGATGAACCACGTATGGAGTATCTATCTCTTCATCAATCTGGTGGTGATCTGTAATAATAATATCTAAACCTAGTTCATTGGCTTTTTGAATTGCCGCATGTGCTTTTACACCGTTATCAACGGTGATGATTAGGCTATACCCTTTTTGATGCGCTAACTCAACCGTATGCGCAGATAAACCATAGCCTTCTTTCATTCGATCTGGAATGTAATAGCCATGTTCAATCTTTAGCTTCATAAGTGTCATCTTCATAATTGTTGTTGAACAAATGCCATCCGCATCATAGTCACCAGCAATCATGACTTTTTCATGATTCTCTTTTGCTTGTAAAAGACGATTGCAGCACTTTTGAATACAATCTGCTTTACTAGTTGTTAGTGCAGTATCTGTAGTGAATAACTCATGAATAGCCTCATCATCTAACGAAGAAGCCTTCAATAGTTTCGCACTCAAAAGTCCGATTTGATATTTTTCTTGTAGACTAGATACGTCTACATCAATAACGTTATACTTCATTCTTCAAATGCCAACTTTCTAAATACATCTCCACGATGTTCGAAGTTCTTGAAATGATCATAAGAACTTGCGGCTGGAGATAAGACACATGCATGATGAGGACGAGTTAGTTTTTTGGCTAAAGAAACAGCCTCTTCCAAATTTTCTACTTGATATAGTCCAGGTCTTAACAAGCCCTTCTGTTCCATTTCAGAATAAATACGTTTCCCTGTGGCATACATAAAGATAACCTGGACATCCTTGCGTGCATGTAAGTAATCTTCTACTTCATCATACTCAATACCACGATCCATTCCACCTACAAGTACAGTATCCACATTCTCAATTGACTCTAATGCTTGTATACAGGATTGGCCAATTGTGGAGATAGAGTCATTGATGAAACGAATTTCTTTATATTCTCCTAAGTCCTCTAAGCGATGTGCTAGTGGTCTAAAACTTGCAATTGCCTTTATAACACTTTCATCACTAACACCTAACTTATTTGCAATAAAGTACGCAACCGCAAGATTACGATAGTTATGCTCTCCAATTAACTTCGCACTAGATGCGTCTAGTTGATGTCCTGGAATACATAATGTTGTGCCATGCGCTGTGATATCCCTGCCAATTAAGTATGGTGTATTTAATGATAACTTGATGAAGTTACTCATCTCTTCATGCATGATTACGGTATCGCCTTGCATTTGGTTTGTAAAAATATGAGATTTCGCAATACCATACTTCTCCATTGTTCCATAGTGATCTAAGTGTTCTTCATATAGATTTAAGAAGATAGCGTACTGAGGTGAATAACGACATATTTCTAACTGATGACAAGATAATTCTAGAGCAGCGTACGCTCCTGCTTCCATCTCATCAATCGCTTCAAAACAAGGAATACCAATATTACCAACTAAGCATACTTGATACTTCTCTTTTAATAGTGCAGCCACAAGTGATGTTGTTGTGGACTTACCCTTTGTACCAGTAATCCCAACAATATGGTCACGATAATGTTTTATAAATAACTCTGCTTCTCCTGTAATCTTATGCGTATCAATAAAGTCAGGAATTACAATACCAGGTGACTTTAGAATTAAATCAAAACTATTTAAATCAACATCTGCTTCACAAAGACAAGATGTATGAATCGTATTGGCCTTTGCCTTCTCTAGAGATGGACCAGCTTTTGATTCTACAATTGTTAAATTCTGCTCAGGAAGTAAACGACGAATGAAACGATATGTAGCTTGTCCTTCTCGACCATAACCCCATATCACCACATTCTTATTCGCAAATTCATCTCTCCATGCTTGTAGGCTCATACGCTTTCCTCCTTACTTATTTGTTTAGAAGTTGAATGACATCTTCTAAATTCTCTGTTTGATATTCAATCATCTCTTTCATGATATGATCTGGTTTAATTGTATCTTCGATAAAACAAGAATGCATTCCTGCTCTTTTTGCAGCAGTAATACCCTGTTTTGAATCTTCCAAAACAAGACACTCTGATGGTTTTACACCTAATATTTTAGCACCAACCAAGAATATTTCAGGGTCAGGTTTTGCGTGTGTTACCATGTCTCCTCCAACAATGGCATCATACTCTAATGGTGTAGATACCGTCGACAATAACGCTTCCACATAAGTACGATGGCTACTGGAACAGATACCAATCAGATAACCATTCTGTTTCAACCAATGAAAGAGTGTTACCAAACCCTTCTTATTCAAACAATCTTTTTGAATCGATGACCAAAAAGAAATATCAAATCTCTTTTTCTTCATCACGTCAAATAAGTCTAACCCCTTCGGAATGGATGAAAGATAACGAGTTAGCTCCTCTCCACCTGAACCAGTAATATTGATAAAGAAATCTTCAGGTAAGGTAATTCCAAGTTTATTGGCTTCATCCTTCCATATCTGTTGTGAGATGAGTTCTGTTTCAAACATCAAACCATCACAATCAAATAGGACAGCTTTTACATCTAACATACACTCTCCTCAAAATTAAGAAAGCAGCGGTATGCCCGCTGCTTATTGTTCATTAAGCGTTAATACCAGAAATGGTATATTCATCAAGAAGTTCTTTCTTAACTTTCTTATCTTTCTTTTGTTTTGTAGTCTTTTGCTTTGGCTTGGACTTCTCACGTAGTAAGCACCATACATAAGCCGCAACGAATATAGATGAACTTGTTCCTGCAATTAATCCAACTAACATCGCAAATACGAATGTAAAGATGGAATTACTACCCATGATGAGTAAGAAGATAACAGGAATAATCGTTGTAAGTGATGACATCAAGGACATCTTGATAGCTTCATCAATCGCTTCATTTGCGATAGCACGATATTCTGTAGGTTCAATACGATTACGTAGATTTACTTCTTCACGTACACGGTCAAACACAATAATAGAGTTATTAATAGAGTAACCAATGATTGTGAGTAATACAGAAATCAATTCAATATTAACTTCTAGTCTTAAGATTCCAAATACCGCAATTACAATTAATACATCATGTACAAGTGCTACTAAGCATCCAAACGCATAGTCAAACTCATAACGGAAAGTGATATATGCAAGCATTGCAATCCACGCAACAACTGTCAGAATTACAGCACTTCTTACAAGTTCGGAACCGACTACTGGAGTAACAATGTTATCACCAGGTTCAACACCATACTTTTGTTCGAATGCCTTCTTAATTGTTGTTAACTGTTCTTTATCTAAAGAAGCCTTTGTTGTGGCGTAAACAGTATGTTCACCAGCACTCTGATAACTAAAGTCCTTATAACCTAATGTTTCCATTTCAGCTTCCACATCAGAAACATTTACAACTTGCTCAGAAGTAACTGTTAACTTTGTACCAGACGCAAAGTCGATACCTAAGTTTAAGAAACCATTTCCCTTAGCTAAGTTAAAGAAACTTAACGCTAGAGATAATACGATAATAGAAATGCTAGCGGCTACTGCATATTTTGCTTTACCCATGTAATCAAACTTGAATGTACCTGTATAGAATTGTTTTTCACCCTTTGATACATCAGGAATTTGATTCTTTTTAACAGCGAACAATTCTGGCTTGCCATCGCAAATGCCAGAGTCGACGATGAGATTTAATAACCACTTAGAGAAGCCTACGTTAAGAACCAATGTCATTACAACAGTGATAATTAGCATTGTAGCAAATCCCTTAACTGTACCTGTTCCCCAGATATACATAATTAATGCGGCTAGTAGTGTTGTAAACTGTGCATCGAAGATTGCCCCAAAGGATAACTTGCCACCCTCCGCAACTGCAGCACGAATACTTCTACCTTTGTATAACTCTTGACGAATACGTTCATAGTTAATGATATTCGCATCGACAGTCATACCAACACCTAACACAAGTGCACCGATACCAGATAATGTAAATACAGCACCCATTAAGGAGTAGATTCCAAATACGGCCCATACATAGAATACAAGCATGATAGATGAAATGAAACCTGGTAAACGATATACAAGAATCATGACAGCCATTACAACCACAACGCCAATAACACCTGCAAGAGCTGTTACATGTAAAGCATCTGCACCATATGAAGCAGATACGACGTTACTGGAAAGCTCAGTTAACTTAACTGGTAAGGAACCAGAGTTAATTAAGTTTGCTAAGGTTCTTGCTGTATCTTCTGTAAAGTGACCAGAGATTACGCAGTCACCATTGATTTCACTATTTACAGAAGCAGCTGAGATATACTTAGGCTCTTCACCTTTCTTAGCCTTTGCAGCTTCAGCAGCGTATGTATCACCATCTTGCCAATCTAGCCATACAACCATGATGTTTGTGCCATTGCCCTTTTGTGCAATTGCCTTTGTCATCGCCGCAAACTTTTCTTTATCCGCAATCTTTAAAGAAACAATAGGTTCACCCTCTTGGTACGCTAAGGATGCTCCACCTTCCTGTAAGATTGATGAATCAGCTAATTCATTGTTATCTACATCTCGGAATGTTAGATTCGCTGTTGTACCAATAAGAGCACGTGCAGTTTCTAGATCCTTTGCACCTGCAATCTGTACGCGAACACGGTTATTACCTTCAACAGTAATCTGTGGTTCACTAACACCCAATACGTTGATACGTTTCGAAATACTGTTAATCACAGCAGACATATCAACTGTAGAGCCTTCATTTAACGGTTCTACCTGATATAAGATTTCAAAACCGCCACGTAAGTCTAAGCCAAGATTTAAGCCAGAGATAATCGAACGTATTGTTGTACCAACTAAAGTACCCAACAATAGAACAACTAACGCAAAAACAGCTAGCTTACTTTTCTTTGTAGTATTCTTTGCCATAAGTTAATTCCCTCCAATGACATCCGCAAAATCTTCAAGATTTTTCTTCGCACCATCAATAACAGCTTGTGTTGATAAGAAACGTACAATATCATTTGCAGCCACATTCCACACAACATCCACAGCTTGATTGAGGGTTCGCGGTGATTTATTACGCCATAAATGATTCAGATAATCCTCAAGATTTACATATGTAAGAGTAGGCAAATCTTCTTTTTGTAATTTTTGTAATTTGAGAACCATCGTCAGTTCCACTAATCGATGATTCACATCAAAAGTACTTTGTGACATGCCTTCCTCCTAACAACTTAGTTATTATACCAAAAACATCTTTCAATAACCATTTGAAACAGAAATTTTAACAAAATCCTATACTGTTTTTTCAAGTATATGATTTGTCTTATTCCCTAAGCATTCAAATGATAAAAAGATACTGTTTGAATGGATAATACTTTTTACTATTATATCTTGTTTTATCTCTTTCAAAACAAAAAATCCTAGATTTTCATCTAGGATTAACGAATTCCAATAAACAGACCAATTCCAGCTAAGATTGCCTCTACAAGCCAGAACATACGTACAATGCTAACTTCAGGCATACCCTTAATACGGAATGCATAATGAATTGGTGTGTATGGGAATACTTTCTTATGTCTAATTTTTACAGAACCAATCTGAATCATCACACAAAGTGTTTCAATCACTGGTACACCTGCGATTAAAATTAATAGTAATTCCGTCTTTGTAATCATCGCTAAGGCAGCTAATACACCACCTAAAGCAAGTGATCCAGTATCACCCATGAATACTTGTGCTGGTTTCTTATTATAATAAAGATAACCAAGCAAAGCACCAATCAAACAAACCACAAAGATTGCTAAGCCAATCTTTTCTTGTTTTAAAGTAATTACAAGATATGGAACTAAGGCAATAATACTTACACCTGAGGATAGACCATCCATACCATCTGTTAGATTCACTGCGTTACTAGAACCCGCAAACATAAATAGCACTAAGAAGAAATATGCGATACCAAGTGGTATTACGATACGAGTAATTGGAAGTATAATTTCCAAAGACGCGTGTGAGCGGTATAACATGAAGAATATCACCGCTAATAGCACCTGCATCAAAAACTTATGCAATGGTTTTAAACCTTCATTGTTTTTGAGTACAGCGATTAAGAAATCATCCACAAAACCAATTAAGCCATAGCCAATAAACGCTAATAGTACAATTAGTGTATCAAGGTCGTGAAAGATTCCCTTTACGAAAATCAAAGTTAATACAACTGGAACGATGATAAACAAGATACCACCCATAATAGGTGTTCCTGCCTTTTTCTTATCATCCTCTAGTGCATATTCACTAACTGTTTGTTTAAAGCTTAACTTTTTGAGGTACTGAATCAAAAACGGCATCGTCACTAGCACAATACTCAGACTCAGTACAAAATATAAACTCATTTGAAATATTGACATATTTACTCCTGACTACCCACCAAAGTGGATCGAGATAGCAGTTCCCTTTTCAATGTATGAACCAGCCGGAATATCTTGTGAAGTTACAACGGATGTTTCATCACCTGAGATGTTAACATCTAATCCCGTCGCTTGCCAGAATCCTGCAACATCCTGCCTACTCCAACCTACCATATTCGGTATATAAATCGTATTGGCATTGGTAACTAAGAATACCTTTTGTCCCGTCGTCACTGAATGTCCAACTTGTGGATATTGACGAATAACAGTATTTCCATCACCCAAGTTGTATAGTTCTGTACCATAGGAAGAAAGTGTATCTTGTACATAGCTTAAACTATGGTTGATTAACGATGGCATCTCATATACCGAAACAGTTTCTGCTGTATTTTCTGGTGTTTCAGCTGTCTGCTGTGCAAAGCCATATTGCATCGCAATACGACGTAATAAGTTTACTTGTGGTTGCTGGTTAACTGGTACACTTGAATCAATTCGGATTGCATAATAAACCAGAATCTGTGGGTTATCTGCCGGTAAAGCACCCATAAAGGAATAGATATACTTACCAGATTGATAACTACCATCAATCGCAAATTCAGTTGTACCTGTCTTACCCATCACCTTGCATTCTGGGATACGATAACCACGACCTGTACCCTTATCATCATTTACTACACGATATAGAATACTCTGTAGTTGTTTTGCTGTATCACTTGTGATTGGATGGCCTACGACTGTCTTATTTGCTTTATAGATATACTTTGAATTGTCATAACCATCACGAATTGAATCAACGAAATATGGTTTTACCATTGTGCCATCAGAGAATACAGCACTATATGCCTGCATCAACTGTAACATTGTTACTGTAGAACCCTGTCCAAAGGATAAGGACAGCTTATCCGACGGATAAGTAAAGTTTAATGTACCAGTCGCTTCTGGTAAGCCATCAGTATCAACATCATTGAAGAAGCCAAACTTTCTTAAATACTCTAAGTTTGTATCAGGTGTAATGACTTCATTTTGAATTGTACCTGCAACAGAGTTTAATGAGTATATAAGACCTGTATCAAAATCAACCGAACCGTATTGATATCGATATGCGTTGTATACACAACCTAAACTATTATCTGCAGTAGCACGGATAGGATTATTTTGGCTATCAGTACCATAACAATAAGAATTACCATTTGTTAATTCAGATCCATTGTACTTACCTTCATTGATAGCCGCGGCCCATGTAAATGTCTTTAAAGTAGAACCTGGTTCATAAGGAATCTGTGCACCAGTGTTAGTATAATCAGAAATCTCACGAGTATTTGGGTCAAAAGAGTTGGATTGTCCCCAAGCTAAAATCTTGCCAGTCTTAATCTCCATGACACCACCCCAAACGTTATCTGCACCAAATTGGTTTTGGGTCATACTCATCGATTGTTCAAGCGTCTGTTGAATGGATGTATCTAGTGTTAGATATACATCATCACCATTGATAGCACTGACAACTTCATCCTTCATACCAGGTAAACGATAACCATCTTTGTCTGTCTGGTATGTCCGTGAACCATTCGTACCAGATAGATACGAGTTAAGGTATAGTTCTAATCCCATCTGTCCAGTGGTAATACCATAGTCATCCTGTTGAGCAAATCCTACTAGGTTAGATGCGAATTGTCCGTTTGGATAAATACGTTTAATTGAATCCGTAAATTCAATACCAGGTAAGTGATAGGATTCAATCAATTCCTTTGTTGCTTGGGATAAACGACGTCCACCAATTCCTAACTCAGTCTGATAGATATCCTGAGAGAAGTATCCCATAATTTTGTCATAATCAATTTTTAATATTTCAGAAAGAACCTTTGCGGTTCCCTCTTTATCTTTTACATATGAAATCTGTCCCTCAATGGATTGACGAGCAGATGATAATACGCAAACGATATCGTAAGTACGATTATCCTGTGCGATAACTTGACCATTTCGATCATATATAAATCCACGTAAGGCTAAACTTGTTTCAGTAACTGTATTGGCAGAATCTGCGTATATACTCAGATCTGTACCAGAACGTAAATGTACCTTCCCGATGGTTACGAAAAAAACATTAGAAGCAATCAGCAAAATTGCTGCTAATGTCACAATCAATATTCGGCGTACTTCATTACGGTATTTCTTTCTTTTTGCCATTCTAATCTCCAGTTGTCTTGCTAGATCCACCTGTGATAGTGACAATGTTCTCCTGTTTCTTACTTAGACCGTTACTTGCAGCGATTTCGTCAACACGGTTATTTGATCCTAAGTTCAAGATTTCTACCTTTAGTGCATCATTCTGCGTACGTAATGTCACGATATCAGCTTCCATTTGTTGGGTTTGAGCACTTAAGGCATTGTTATAAGTTCTTAAGAATATGGAACTAGCCAAATAAAGTGTAGCAGAAATCATGAACATCCATATAGAAAAATTTAAAAATGCAGTATTTTTTTTCTGTTTTTTTCTTTTAACAATCTTGGCCATATCCCTTATTCTCCTTTTTTCTCTATTACTCGTAACTTTGCACTGTGAGAGCGATGATTATCTTCTAACTCTTCATCAGTAGCTGTGATTGGCTTTTTTGTGATTAAGTTGTAATCTGCTTGTTTGATATCCGATGCCTTAATTGGAATACGTGGGTCAATATAAGGTGTCGAAGAATATTCTTTGAACACATTTTTAACCATGCGATCTTCCAAGGAATGGAATGTGATGATTGCACATCTACCATTAGGCTTTAATAAGCTCAGTGCATCTTCCAATCCTTTTTGTAGTGCTCCAAGTTCATCATTTACTTCAATACGTAATGCTTGGAATGTTTGTTTTGCTGGGTGTCCTTTTTGACGTAACACCTTGTCTGGTAAAGCTGACTTGATAACATCCACCAATTGGAATGTTGTTTCAATTGGTTGGATAGCTCGTTGTTTTTCAATTGCTCTTGCAATTGATTTTGTAAACTTTTCTTCTCCATACTCATGTAAGATACGGCAGAGTTCTTCGAAGGAATATGTATTCACGACTTGATATGCATCCAACTGTTGTTCTTGATTCATTCGCATATCTAAACGTGCATCATATCGATAACTAAATCCTCTTGTAGGATCATCAAACTGTGGCGAACTAACTCCTAAGTCCATCATGATTCCATCCACTTCATGAATTCCTCTTTTTGCAAGTTCTTCCTTCATGGAGCGAAAGTCGTTGTGAATCATCGTGATATAGGACAACACATCTTTCAAGTTCTCTGTAGATTCCGCAATTGCTTGACTATCTTTATCAAACGCATATAGATGACCACTCTTTAATTTGGAAATCAGATAACCGGAATGTCCTCCTCTACCTAATGTTCCATCTACGTAAATGCCATCTTCTTTTACATTGAGTGAATCCACTGTTTCTTTTAATAAGACTGATGTGTGCTTCATGCTTGTAATAGCTCCGTTAAGTCTTCTGCGAAGTCTTCTAATTCACCCATAGATTCTTCGTTGTATTGTTCAAACACTTTCTCTGGCCAAATTTCGAAGTGATCAGAAGCACCTACAATCACGCAAGATTTTTCAAATCCACGATCAGAAATCTGAAACTGTGGTAGTAAGATTCTTCCTTGGTTATCTACACCACACTCATCTGCCTTGCCTAAGATACTACGCACAAAGGCACGGGCTTTTTTATTTGTGATTGGTAACTTGTTTAGTTTTGACACCAACTCGTTCCATTCATTTTCCGCAAATGCAGCCAAGCATCCATCCATCCACTCAGTAACGTAAATCTTTGTCGTCAACTGGTCTCTGTATTTAGACGGAATAATCAGTCTGTTTTTCGGATCTAGGTTATGTCTGTATTCACCTGTGAACATCACCATCTGAATATTCCCTCCACTTTGCTCCATTTCTTACCACTATTCTACCACTTTGTTATTATTATACAAGATAAAAAATATAAAAAAAGAAGAAAAATCTCGCTTTTTATCGGCATTTTTGACATTTTTGCCTCAGCGTGATTTTTCTTCAAATTTTGACCTATTTTTTTGAATGATTATCGAGAAAAATACTCTTCTCGAAGGATTCCCATGGTTAAAACATCATAAAATTGACCATGGTGGTAGGAAGCTGCTCTTCTTCTGCCCTCTAATACAAAGCCAACCTTCTCATACATCTTGATTGCATTTTCATTGTATGAGAATACATTTAACTCTACTTTATGTGCATTTAATTCTTCAAAACAGATACGAATTGCTTTACGCATCGCCTCAGTACCATAACCTTTACCTTGATGCTCAGGTCCTACTAGGATACCAATTGTCGCAATCATCTCTGGCATCGATAGATTGAAAGCAGTAATATGACCTACTACTTCACCCTGTTTATTCTCGATTGTTAAACCAAAGCCAGTTCTTGCCTGGTTGGATGACCAACCATGAAACAATGATGAATTCTCTTCTGTAAAGGTAGGAACAATTCTAGAACGATTTCCCAACAACATTGTTTCTTCATTCCACCACTTTGCTAAGATTGCTTCATCTTCCGCCGTTGTACCTCTAAGTGTAATCTTTTCACCACACAATAATTCATTGCGATATGCTAATAAATCTTTCATATAAACTCCTTTAATCTAAATACATTGGATTAATATCAATCCGTAATCCTGTCACATCAATCTTTGTCGTAGACAAAAACTTAGCAACAGCTTGTCGCATCGAATCTAAGTCTTTACCCTTCAATAAGATTCGATAGCGATATAAATCTTGTATCTTTAATAATGAAATAATACCAATCGTCTTAAAGTCTCCAATGACTTCATTCTTAATTGCCATTGCTTGTTTCATCACCACATCATCTTTACGACCTTGAATCGTCAAGGAAATCAAGTATGTATATGGTGGATATTGCCCAGCATGACGAAACTTCATCTCACTTTTAAAGAAGGCTTCATAGTCTTGTTTAGCAGCACATTGCACTGCATAGTGACTTGGGTCAAATACTTGATATACCACTTCACCAGCCGTATCTGCTCTACCACTTCTTCCACCCGCCTGCATCAACAGATCAAAGGTCATCTCACAACTGCGGAAGTCCGTTCGCTGTAAGCCCTCATCCCCATTGATTACACCAACCAATGTAACATATGGATAATCCAAACCCTTCGCTATCATCTGCGTACCTAATAAGATATCTGCTTCATGACTACCAAATGCTTGTAATATCTTTTGATGTGCATTCTTTCTACCTGTAGTATCCGCATCCATGCGCAATACCCTAGCATTAGGAAATAATGCATGTACTTCTGATTCTAATTTTTCCGTACCAAAGCCCATTGTGGTAAAGCCCGTACGGTTATGACAATGTGGGCATTCCTTTGGTACATTCATCTCTGTACCACAGGTATGACACTTTAAACGATTCACATCACGATGATAACTCATTGCCAAATCACAATGTGGACATTTCACAACTTCTTGACAAGACTTACAACGTAATTGCGTCACATAACCACGTCGATTTAAGAGTAGTATAGTTTGCTCATGTTTATTTAATCTCTCTTGTATCTTATTTCTTAAATCATCTGTGATAATGTAGTGTCCATTTTTCTTGATGTTTTCCTTTATTGAGACAATCTGAATATTTGGTAGATTCTGATTAATACGCTCATTCATCTTGACCAAGTGATATACATTCTTTAAAGCACGTGCATAGCTTTCTAATGATGGTGTAGCTGAGCCAAGTATCACTTTACAACGATGATAATGCCCTCTCCAAATGGCGACATCACGACAATGATATGCTGGTTGGTTATCTTGTTTATAGGAATTATCATGTTCTTCATCCATAACAATTAAGCCTAGATTTTGGAATGGTAAAAATACTGCACTTCTAGTACCAACGACTATCGATGCTTTACCAGTCTTTACCTTGCGGTATTGTTCATATTTTTCTTGGTCGCTTAGGCCACTATGATAGATTGCTAATGCATGGCCAAAGCGAGAGGAAACTCGAGCAATCATCTGTGGGGTCAAACTAATTTCAGGTACTAAAATGAGTACCTGCTTATGCTTTGCAAGTGCCTGTGCAGCTAACTGTAAATATACCTCTGTCTTACCAGATCCAGTAATACCGTGTAATAGATATACTTCATCTTGACTATTATTAATCTCATCCATTGCAGATTGTTGTAATGATGTTAACTGCAATGCAGATTCAATATTGACATTCACATCGTCTATAGCTTCTTTTTCTTTCTCTTCTAAAAGAATTGCGTTTTTCTCAATTAGCGCACGTGCATGTCCTGGATAATTCTTACGTAATTCTGTATATGTTAATGGTTGATGATCACGTGCGTAAAGATAGGCTTCTAATTGCTTTGGAGTTAAATTCACTTCTTTATCTGTGAGTTTCACCCACTTCTCTTTCACAATTGTCTTGTCATTTGTTGAAGGTTTTAACTTCGAGGGTAACATCGTCTGAA
>JABZMB010000086.1 GCA_015256455.1 Solobacterium sp.
GAGAGCATGGTTTTCCATCGCTCTCCCTTTTTTTATACTTTTTATGGGTTTAGATGTTATAATATTATCCATGAAAAGCACAGATAAATATCAATCACGAATCCGCATACTGATTGGTCTTTTTTCAATTTTGTTTGGTGTCTTATTTATTTTATTATTTAAGTTAATGTTCT
This sequence comes from Solobacterium sp., assembly GCA_015256455.1. Taxonomy (GTDB): domain Bacteria; phylum Bacillota_I; class Bacilli_A; order Erysipelotrichales; family Erysipelotrichaceae; genus Bulleidia. Next base: position 174 of record JABZMB010000086.1, read on the forward strand.
TTACACCACGTACTTTATCTGAAAAAGATTGCCAAGATTGTTTATCAGTTATTCAGTCGAGTCAGGATAGTTCTGCAGAGACTACGCCAAGCCCTAGTCCTACATCAACACCTACTCCAACTCCTGAAGCTACTGTTGAACCAACAGTTGATACGACGACTGTATCTTCTATTCAGAAGATTACAAATAAGAATCATCCAATTGATCCTGGATATATCCCGGCTGACTTAACTAAAGTGAATGTTAATTCCAATGGTACACAATACTTACGTAGTGAAGCTGCAACTGCATTAACAAACATGTTTGAGGCAGCTCGTAAGGATAATATCAATTTATACTTAGTGAGTGGTTATCGTTCATATGAGCAACAGCTAGAATTGTATAATACTTATGTAGCAACTGACGGTAAGGCATTAGCCAATCAATATGATGCGATTCCTGGTGCTTGTGAACATCAACTTGGTTTGGCGGTCGATTTATCTGATGATAATCGTGATCATGATATTGATGATTCATTTGAATCAACAGCTGCATATCAGTGGTTATTAAAACATAGCTATGAATACGGGTATATTTTACGTTTCCCTCGTGGAAAAGAAGCGATTACGGGTATTGCCTATAATCCATGGAGTTTTAGATATATCGGTGTTGAAGAAGCAAAGAAAGTTTATGATTCAGGGCTTACATTAGAAGAGTTTTACAAAGTAAATTAACAGGGAAAGATACAACATCTTTCCTTTATATTTTTTTTAAAATTAGTGTAGAATATTCAAGTAAATTGAAGGAGGTATAAATGGTTAAGCAGTTAATGAAAAGTATTCGTGAGTTTAAACTAGCAACAATACTGACACCAACCTTTGTAATAGGTGAAGTTATTATTGAAGCATTGATTCCATTTTTAATATCCTTATTAATCAATGATATTAAAGCAGGTTGTAATTTATCAGTGATTTTAGGATATGCATGGAAGTTAGTTGCCTTATCACTGCTTTCACTATTATGTGGATACTTATCAGGTATCTATTGTGCAAAGGCTAGTACAGGATTTGCGCGTAACTTACGTTATGATATCTTCACTAATATCCAAAAATTTTCATTTTCAAATATTGATAAGTTCTCATCTGCATCACTCGTTACGCGATTAACGACTGACATTCAAAATGTGCAGATGGCATTTATGATGATTATTCGCACTGCTGTACGTGCTCCACTCAATTTAATATTCTCCTTTACAATGGCATATATTATGGGTGGGACAATGGCAGTTATCTTTTTAATTATCATTCCTTTCTTAGGAATTGGGTTATATTTGATTGTAAGAACAGTTATGCCAGTCTTCAAAAAGGGATTTCCTCTCTTCGATAAGATTACACGCATCGTTGAAGAAAATGTAAAGGGTATTCGTGTCGTGAAATCCTTTGTACGTGAGGACTATGAAATCGAGAAATTTGATGAGACATCAAATGACATTCGTAAAATGTTTACACGTGCAGAGCAGATTATCGCTTTGAATAACCCATTAATGCAGATAAGTATTTATGCAGTTATGTTGTTTGTATTGATGTTTGGCTCTGAAATGATTATCAAAACAAATGGTACAAGCTTAGACGTAGGACAGTTATCTACTTTGATGACTTATGGATTCCAAATCATGGTTTCCTTAATGATGTTATCGATGGTATTTGTGATGATTACTTTCTCTGAAGAATCAAGCAAGCGTATTGTTGAGGTATTAAATGAGAAGGGCTCTATTACATCAAAGAAAAATGCAATTACTGAAGTGAAGGATGGTTCTATTGACTTCGATCATGTTCGTTTCAAATATTCACCTACAGCAGAAAGACCAGTTCTTGAGAATATCGATGTCCATATTAAATCTGGTGAAACGATTGGTATCATTGGTGGAACAGGTTCCGCAAAATCTTCTTTTGTACAGTTGATTCCACGTCTATACGACGTTACTGAAGGTACAGTTCGGGTTGGTAAAGAAGATGTTAGAGACTATGACCTTGTGACATTACGTGATTCTGTTGCGATGGTGTTACAGAAGAACGTATTATTCTCAGGTACGATTGCGGATAATATCCGTTGGGGTAATAAGGATGCAACATTAGAAGAAGTGAAGCATGTATGTCATTTGGCTTGTGCAGATGAGTTTATCGAACAGATGCCAGATGGGTATGATACTTGGATTGAACAGGGTGGCACAAACGTCTCTGGTGGTCAGAAACAAAGACTCTGTATCGCAAGAGCACTCTTAAAACAACCTAAGATTTTAATTATGGATGATTCAACCTCTGCTGTAGACACAAAGACAGATGCAATTATCCGTAAGGCAATGAGAGAATATATTCCAGAAACAACAAAGATTATTATTGCCCAAAGAACTTCATCTGTAGAAGATGCAGACCGTATTATCGTCTTAGATGGTGGTAAGATTGATGCGATTGGTACAAGTGAAGAATTGCTAAAGACAAATCAAATCTACCGTGAAGTTTATCTATCTCAGAATAAACAAGGTACTGAGGAAATTGTGGAAGAAGGAGGTGTTCGTTAATATGAATCAGAAACAAACGAATCGTAAAAAGTCCTTCAAGAGAATTATGAAGATGGTAGTGTCATACTACCCAGTTCTATTCCCACTGATTGTGTTATTAATTATTATCAACGCAGTCTTGGGTGCACTACCTTCCATTTTCCAGCAGAATGTCATCGCTGTATTACAACAAGCGTGGGAGCAAGGTTGGACTTGGGAAGTTACGAAACCATATATTGTCAAGTTAGTTGGAACACTTGCGCTAGTGTATCTTATCGCATTAATTATCGGCATTGTATATACACAGTTAATGGCGTTCTTTACACAGGGCGTTCTACACAAGATACGTAAAGAAGTATTTGCACATATGCAGAAACTGCCTATTCGTTATTTTGATACACATCCGCACGGTGACATCATGTCTCACTATACAAACGATATCGATGCAATGCGTCAGATGATTTCTCAAAGTTTCCCACAGCTATTGATTTCAATCGTTACAATCATCACAATTATCGCTATCATGTTCTATTACAGTATTCCAATGGCATTAGTTATCTTAATTGGTGCTGCAATTTCTATTGAAATTACACGTAAGCTTGGTGGTCTTTCTGCGAAGTACTTCATCTTACAACAAAAGGCAACTGGTAAGACGGAAGGTGTCATTGAAGAGATGGTGAATGGACAAAAGGTAATTAAAGTCTTCAACCATCAAGCAGAGGCAGAAGAAGCCTTCAATCGAGCAAATGATGAACTCTTTGAGGCTTCTAATACCGCAAACCGATATTCCAATATCTTGATGCCAGTATTAAATAACGTAAACTACCTAATCTATGTATTTGTAGCAGTGGCAGGTGGTATCTTTATTCAAGAGAAATTTACAAACTTCTCAATTTCAGGATTGCCATTTTCGATTGCGGTTGTAGTGCCATTCTTAGGAATGTCACGTCAGTTTGCTGGTATGATTCAGCAGATTTCTCCACAGATTAACTCAATCGTAATGGGTTTAGCAGGTGCGGAGCGTGTATTTGAACTCCTTGATCAAGAGCCTGAAGTAGATGATGGAATTGTTATACTTGTTAACGCAACAGAAAAAGATGGCGAGCTAAAAGAAACAAATGAACAGACTGAAATTTGGGCTTGGAAGTATCCACATGAAGATGGCACAGTAACATATACAAAGGTTGCGGGTGATGTTCGTTTCGCAAGTGTAGACTTTGC
>JABZMB010000032.1 GCA_015256455.1 Solobacterium sp.
TTTCCTTTCGGCTTTTATTTACGTTTTACTCTTATTGTTTCACAAATTTTAGGATATCTTCATACTTGTATACGCGTAGGTAACTGAGTACACAAATTACAACTACGAGTGTGATGATACTTCCGAAGATACCACGAATGATTCCCAAGGCAACTTGATATGCAACAAAAGCTAATACTGTGTAAATCAAACCGTTTGTAATCTTCTGTCCACCAGTTGCTTGGTATAGATACCACAAACCACCAACCGCAACTGCCAAATACGCAAGAATTAATAAAACTCTAACTGGAGTTAACCAACCTAATGGTGTACATAAGATAACCGCTTTACCGATTGCGGCCGCAAACAACATATTTATTCCAATACGATATTGATTCATATCATTCCCTCTATCTTTCTATTTCAATAAACGATTCATGTACTTCTTTCGCAACTTCTCGCCCGTCTTTAATCGCTGTTGCGAAAGATTGAGGACCCAAATATGCATCCCCTGTTATTAGTACATTTCCTATTGTACTCTGATGTTGACCGGAAGTCAAATTTAGTTTTTCATCTAGAACACTAAAGTCTACTTTTTGTCCAATTGCTGCTACAACTAAATCACATGGAATAATATGTTCACTTCCTTCTACTTCATGGGTTGATCTTCTTCCACTTTCATCTGGTTCACCAAGTTCCATTGTAATAACCTTCACACCAGTTACTTTACCATTCTCATCACGCAATACTTCTTTAATATTTTCTAAGAAATGGAATGTAACTCCTTCATTGCGTGCATCTTTGATTTCGCCCTTGTGTGCTGGCATCTCTGCTTCGCTACGACGATAGATGATTTTTACATCATCCATGATACGTACAAGACTTCTTGAACAATCCATCGCAACATTACCACCACCCCATACAACGGCGTGTTTGTAATTCTCTTTATAAAAATCATGCATGTGCTTGATGTTTAAATCATGCAGTAAAGTTAATCCTGCAACACAGCCACCTTTTGCTTCAAGACCAAACATATTTTCTACTTGGGCACCAATAGCGACTACAATACGGTCAAACTTCTTTTGCAAATTACTGAATAGAATATCTTTTCCTATTGTAGTTTGAAAGTGAAACTGAACACCCGCAGCTGTAAGTTCATCCATCAACTTATCAATAAAACTTGTATTGAAGCGAAACTGTGGAATTCCTGTATAACAAGCCCCACCTGCACGATCATTCATATCAAATACTTCGACGTCATATTCACCAAGTTTTAAAAGAGTTTGAATACTGTATAGTGTTGCAGGTCCTGCACCAATATATGCAATTTTCTTCTTTGACATTTGCTTTTCCTCTAGTACTACTTATTTTGGTTTGTACCTTTGATATCTGTCACAAACCACTTTCCATCATCTTGTTGTTCAAGTGTAATGACAGAATCCTCATTGGTATATTCCTTGTTTTTGAAGTTTTCTGTATATACAGAATAAATATTCTCTACAAGCTTTTCCATCATATACTTTGTAGCAGCTTCTTTACCGTCTTTCTTTTGGATTTCTGTCGCTTCCACTGATAGTGTTGCAATTAGTGCCTTGTATTCTTCACCTGTAAAATATTTTCTAATTTCTGTTGTATTTAGGTAGTCCATTGAGAAGATTACTTCATACTTTCTTTCATTTACTTCTTTTACTTCTTTGATCTGTGGGTTTTTAAAAGACGAAGTTCTAATTTCCTTCTCAATTTCAGCTAGCTTTTTCTTCGCATCCTCAGATAAGTCTGCTGATGTTGAAAAACCAGCTGGTGTCTTAAATGATGATTCAATCGCATCACACATCTTCTGAACATCTTCGCTGGATTGATCTTTCGCCTTCGCAATATCTCCGCTATCTAATGCGTTGATAAATATTTCTGCTGTCTTTTTAGCTTGTGCTTCAGGTGTTGGCTTACCACAACCTGCTAAAACTAATAACATTACTATCATTAACTTTGTAAATTTCATACTATACCTCTTGTTTTTCTGTATTCTACTGTATCATATTTCTGTCGAATATGATTTGAATTCAGTATTGATATTACGTATAATAATTACATCGCCGACATAGCTCAGTTGGTAGAGCAACGCACTCGTAACGCGTAGGTCGCAGGTTCAATTCCTGTTGTCGGCACTATAAGACTAAAAGCATCTCCCTTTGTATGCATGATATGCATTTGCACATGGAAGATGCTTTTGTTTTATCTCTCGTTATACTTCTTTAACTCTAAATGAACACACTCGACATCCGACATCACCGGAATGTATTCTGTGCCACGTTTTTGACGTGTTTCTGCACCCTTACCTGTAATCAAGATTACTGTATTACCTTGCGTATTTGCGGCATCTTCCACAGCTTGCGCAATGGCTTGTTTTCGGTCGATAATGATTTCATATGGTGCCTTTTCTTTTTCAACTGCTCTTGCTATTTCCTGAGCAATTACCAGTGGATCTTCTTCCCCAGCATCTTCTTCAGTTAAGTAGATGTAGTCAGCGTATTTCCCTGCAATTTCTCCAAGGTCATGACGGCGATCTTGTGCCTTCTTACCAGGGCAGCCAAAGATAATCGTTGCACGATATCCGGGATATTCATTTCGTACAGATTCAAATAATTTCTGAAAGGATAACCGGTTATGTGCGTAGTCTACAATTGCAGTTATCTTTTGATCGTTTGATGTATAGATTTCCATACGTCCAGGAACCTTTGCCTGATAGAGACCTTCTTGAATGTCACTGACAGGAATATCATACAAACGTGCTACTGCAATTGCACATAGTGCATTGGATACGTTAAATAACCCTGGCATCGATAGTTTAAACTCTTCGTCAAAGTCACTTCCACGAACATTGAAGACAATATCATTTCCGACTTTATGAACATTGTAACCATAGAAGTCGGCATCTTCATTTGTTTCCGAGAACGTAATTACTTTCTTACTAGCTTTCGCTGCTTCTAAAATCTCTTCACAATGCTCAGAATCTAAGTTTACCAATCCATATGTACACTGCTCAAAGATACGTAACTTAGACGCAAAGTAGTCTTCCCATGTAGGATGTTCAACTGATGATATGTGATCATAGCCAATATTTAAGAATGCCGCAACGGAGAAGTTTACACCTAATACACGGTCATACTTCAATGCTTGTGAAGATACTTCCATCGTCACAAAGTCAATATTCGACTCAACTGCATTTCTGAAGTGTCTTTCTAAGTCGAGTGGCTCTGGTGTTGTTAAGTGTGATTCAAAACGTTCAACACCATCATAGGTGCCAATCGAAGAAATCACGGCACTTTCTTGTTTCTCAATACGTTTTAGATATGTATCTAAGATTGTCTTTACATAATATGTTGTTGTAGATTTTCCTTTTGTTCCAGTCAGTCCAATAACATTCAGTTCTTTCCATGGATCGTTGTAGTACATCGTCGCAAGATTTGCCATTGCATAACGTACGTTTGTTAGTGGAATCCACGGAATATTCACTTCTGGATATTCTACTTCACTTAAATATGCAAAGGCCCCTTTATTAACCGCATCTTGTAGATATTGTGCTTTGAAATGCACGCCTTTGCACAAGAATAATGTATTACTAACAATCTGCTGTGAATCACAGGAAACAAGTTCCACAACAGTATTCATGCATGTATCGGATAGGTTAACATCACCTAATACATTTTTCTCTTGTAAAAGTGAGATATAGTCTTTTAATAAGTATTTCTTCATCTAAACCTCCTATACATGTAGTGGTTCACGGTTAAAGAAGCGAATGCATTCCTCTGCTAAAACCTCCATCGCATCAATATAGAATGAAGGAAGTCCATGATATTCACGATATACAGATAATTCTGTACATCCAAGAATTGCACAGTCACAACCAGCATCTCTTACCGCTTTATCAATGGCCGCAAAACTATGCCGATTTCCCTTTTCTCCACGTTTAATTTCATCGTAGATTAAGGACATTACCTTCTTTTGTGTCTCGGCGTCTGGTTGCCATGCTTGCATACCTGCCGCTTCGATTTCACGACGATAAACGCCAGTCATAATCGTACCATCAGTCGCAAGTATCGCAACCTTCTTATGATTTGTTTGTGCCAAACGCTTTACTGTTTCGCGTGGCATATGAATAATTGGAATGGAAATTTCCTTCTGTAAGCGATCTGCAAAGTAGTGTGACGTATTACATGGAATTGCAATACAACAACTACCACAAGCTTCTAATAGATGACAATCATGTAACATGCGTTCATATACGATATTCTCATTGCCAGATAGAATTGCAGTTGTACGGTCTGGCATCTTTGTATCAGATAATATTATCGTTGGAATATGATCTTGGTCACAAACCGCATCCGTACGATCCAGAATCCACTGATATAAGATTTGTGTTGCCTGTGGACCCATTCCACCTAAGATACCTAATTTATCTTTTGTCTGTTCCATACATGACACCTCTATGATTTCTTTACTGCGTATGTCTCGTAATTCTTTCTTTGTCTCTTCAAGTTATACCAAACCCATAAGCGATGGAAGAGATTCTTTTCCCCCTTATATACAAGGGAATTTGTCATCTTACCTGCTTTTTCTAGTTGTTTCATCTTATCGTGGTAGGAAGATACGATAAAGTCTCTTGCGACATCAGATGGCACAACCTGCCATAGACTTTCATTCTCACAGATTTCAAATGGAAGTTCCTTATCTTCGATATAATCCTCCACAAGATAACGTGCGATATTAAAGCCTGCACCTGTTACATAGTAGTTACTTCTGCCTTGACGACAATTAATCTCGAATAGCTTTAACTTGCCATCGCGTTCATCATATTTCATATCGAAGTTAGAGAATCCAACATAATGGATATCTTCTAAGAACTTCTTTAGCTTCATACAGATTTCTTCATTCTTTTCTGTCATGATAACCGCATGATTTCCTAATCCATGAGGTGTATGTTCTTCCAGTAAGACATGGCCTAAGCACATCATCTTAACGTGTCCATTCTTATCAGAATAGTTTGTTAATACACGCATGTAGGAGTCATCACCAGGAATACAATCTTGAATGATCATTGTATCTGGATAACCAGCCGCATAACAACGATCTAACACATCGTATAATTCTTCCATTGTCTGTAAGATAAATACCTTATCATTGCCTTCAAATGGATGTTCCCAATAGGTTACAGAGTTTGAAGGTTTACAGATAAATGGTGCTGCAAATGGCAATGTAAAATCATGACCCATCTCTTTGTGATAGATAAAAGTTGCTGGATGGTCTAAACCATATTTATCGCACATCTCATAGAATTTTTCTTTGTTGATAAGGATATTTAAAAGTTCAGCATCAATCCCTGCTACGATACAATTCTTTGGAAATAAGTGCTTATTTTCAGCAGCTAGCTTTACGTATGCATCACCACAACCTATGACAAGTACTTTTCCATCTTGGTGACTATTTGCGAAAGTCACAACATTCTTTACATACGCATCTGCATCTTCATTATTTTCACATGCATGATAATCAATTATAGAACTACGATAAGCAGGTCCAGATAAATATTTACCAAAACATGTAGAACGTAATCCATACGCTTCATGGAACGCTCTTGCAACAGAGTATACGTTTATATCACCACCAAATAACAATGGATAGATTTTTTCCTTCATAAATAGCCTCTTTTCTTTCAATGTACTTCGTTATTATACTACACAGTTGCTTTGTTGCTTAGAATCGTCCTGAAAGTAGGAATATAGCAAACACAATTGCATTCACAGCAAAAACTGACACCACAATTCCAGCCACTATCAAAGTAGGATTTATTCTCTTTGTGATAAATACGTTACAACCATCTAATGGCTGTTCGTCTGTCCTAAATAACTTATCTATCAAAGGAATATTCTCTGTATCTGTACTACGCTGAATCGTCATTAGATAGTTACCTGGTTCTGCGTCAAACCAAAAGTGTTGTCTAGAATATTGTGTAAAGCTACTTCTTTCTACTTTGAACGTCGTACGATATAAAGGGATTTCTCTACCAGTTTCTACTTCGTTTATCACAATGTTCAATCTTGGGTAGGAAAATTTACCTAAAGGTACCCTGAACCAAATCGCAAAACTACCTTGTTCAGTGATTGTAAATTCATCACAATCAAGCGTGGCCGGCATTTCAAAGATGCTCTTAGCAAATTCTTTAAAACGTATTACAAACACAATTGTACCAATGAGACACAATATGCCTACCAGTACTATTAATATCACTAGAGCCTTCATAATTCCTCCATAACATCCCTTCTATTTTATCAGTTTTACACCCCTATTTCATAGGTATTAAATGAGATATTTTTATACATCTATGCTATACTTGTCATATATATTTTGAAGAATATTGAGACGTACGAGGTGAATATATGTCTGCCAGATCAAAACAACAAAAAAAGAAAGGTGGCGTCAGTAAGGTTTTACTCATACTCTTAGGGGTTGTGAGTATCATCGCTATTGGTGTATATATTGCAGGTGTTATCTATTTCCAACAACACTTCTTCTACCGCACAACAGTTGGTAATACAGATGTAAGCTTCATGGATGTAGATTCAAGTATCGATACACTTACAAATTCTACAAACACCTATAAAATTAAAGTGACCGCTCCTGGAGATAAGGTTTACGAAGTGAAGGGTAAAGATATCTCACTCAGCCTTGCAAGTGATGCAAAGGCATCTGTAGAAAAGGAAATCAAGTCACAGAATGTATTTACTTGGCCAATCTCTTTGATTCAACCTGAACACAAAGAGATTAAAGTAGAATACAGTGAATCAAAGCTACAAAAACAATTAGAAGAATTGTTGTCATTAACAAAAGATCCTGTAAACGCAACAATCTCAATTCATGATGATACATACAAAGTTGTTGACGCGAAGTATGGTGCAGATACAGCTGCAGTACAAAAGGAAATTGATGAGGCCATCAATAACCAAACCTACCAATTAACACTGAATAAAGACAACTTCACAGCACCAGAAATCACATCAGAATCTGAGCAGATTACAAATGCTGTAAAGAAGATTGAAAACTACTTAAAGAGTACAGTATCCTACACAATTGGTTCTTCCAAGAAAGTTATGGATAAGGCTTCTGTACTAAAAGTATTAAGTATCTCTGATACATACGATGTGACCGTTGACGATGCTAAGTTACAAGCATATGTAGAAGAACTAGCCGCAAACTTTAATACCTACGGTAAAGTTCGTACATTTAGAACACAGGCTGGTGATGATATTCAAATTGGTGGTGGTGACTACGGTTATATTCTAGATAAGGATTCAGAATTCAATCAGTTAAAGTCTGATCTTGAATCTGGCATGATGGTCGAAAGACAACCAATGTGGTCACAAACAGCACAAGGTACTTTAGAAAATGATATCGGTGATACTTATGTTGAAATCGATTACACAAACCAAGTCATGTACTACGTATTACATGGTGAACGTGTATTCTCATCACCTATCGTATCTGGAAATATCAATATGGGTAGTGGTTCTCCAGATGGTGTCTTCCGTATTAAGTATCGTGTCACAAACACACACTTAAAAGGTACAGACTATGATGGTTCTGAATATGATTCACCGGTAAACTACTTCATTGTATTTGCATATAACATCGGCTTCCATGATGCCCCATGGCAACCATGGTTCGGTGGTGACCGTTATACATATGCAGGATCACATGGCTGTATCAACCTACCAAATGACTCTGCCGCATATATGAATGCGAATGTCCCAGATGATATTGCTGTTGTAGCGTACTATCGTAATCCAGTAAATCTAACAGGTACCGCAAACGCTAACTCAAATGCATATTCATATCATTAAACAAAAGAAGGTTCTCGATTAACCGAGAGCCTTCTTTTAATATAACTTTAGCTCATCTGACTGCTGATCCCAGATAGCGTAATCCACCTCTCCACGATGGTCAGGTATGTGATACTTTTCTTTTAAAATCTTTCCAAAATAAGCATTGACCTTCTTAGAACCATTCATATTCAAATGGTCTCCACGATCTAAAGTATCTGTTGTCCAATCAAGGGCGAGCACGTTATCTAATTTATTTAAATCATAATATGTAACATCATATTGATTACATAACTCCTGAATCGTATCATGTCTTGCGTCACTCCAGTTCTTTGGAGAGGGTACACTTACCACAATCAGTTCAACGTTATTCTCTTTACATAACTGTGCGATTTTTTCAAAGTACTCTAGCGTTTCGGGATAGAGAGTTGTATCGCGCTTGTTGGTCTTCATATATTGGTCAGAGCCTTTATATGGGCGAATTCTCACACGTGCATAATACCCTTTACATTGATCCGCATATGCATTCTCCTTGGTTGCACCAAGTAAATTCACACTAAGATTGATCGTCTTATAGATATTATGATGATGTAGCACAGGAAATAGTTTTTCTGCCCACATCAACACAGAATCATCACTGTTATAGACTGCATTCTTGCGGAATAAAGTGTTGGCCTCTAATACCAATACTTTTGGTTTCTGATGTTTCAATACGTCTTCTAGAACGGTATAGCAGTCATTTAAACGCTGTGCACTACCGCCTAGATTATAGGAAGCGATACCCTGTTCTTTCCAATATTGGAAAGGAGAGAATGTATTACTGGCCTCACTGTCACCTGTAAATAGGACATCCAGTGTATTCTCTTTTTCTTGGCTCACTGCATTAATTTTTCGATTTACCAACTGAATATCATATACATTTTCATATCCCTTTGGTGTTACGAGATATGATGTAACCATCAGTAAACATATCAAAACCAATAGAAACGAAACTGGTTTTAATGCTTTCTTCATACATACTCCTTACTTTTTTAGATGTAATACAAACTTATTCAGCTTGTAATCTTTGTACCATCGCAAGTAACGCAGCAGCGCTGTTAAAGTTTGCTGGTACAATATCAGATGCTGGAATCTGAATGTCATAATGATCATTCAAAGCACTGATAATAGATAAGATATCAAATGAATCTAATACAGCATCATCAATCAATGTTGTGCAGTGTTCAAAATCCGCATCATCTTTAATATCGTTCAAAATCTCTAATAGTTCTTCCATTTTTTTCTCCTTTTGACGCTAGAATCCAGCGTACATCATTTTGATAATATCATATCCCGGTCCATACGCACCGAAGAATATTATATAAAATATCATAAGATATAGAATACTCCATCGTATAACAAGTGGTTTAGCTTCAAATACTTTACGAATTGGATAACCAATCTCTTTTAAGACATCTACAATCACCACAATCATAAATGCAACCCCAACGGTAATGTAATCCCAGGCATCCATACCAAGATATGGAATTGTTGACCAAGCATCTGCCCAATCAAAGCGTGTAAATAGGGATTGTATCATCGTGATAATCTGTGCTCCAGAAGAAGCCGCAAATACCATCTCACCAAAGCATACAATTACAAGTAACTTCACAAAACGGAAGATACGGTAACCAAATCCATTTTGGTTGATATGAAATTTCTGACAGAAGTTCTCTGTTGGTTTCTCCATGAATAATTCAGCAAATATCAAGATGAAGTAGTAAATACCATACAGAATGTAATTCCATTGTGGACCATGCCATAAACCATTTGATATCCATACACAGAATAAAGCGATTGCGGGTCCAATATACTTTGCGACTGTCTTTCCTAGGTGTTGTTTACACCACTTCGTCAACTTCATGACTGGCTTTGAGAGTGATACTGGATAGAAAATATAATCTCTAAAGAAGGTACCTAATGTTATATGCCAACGATGCCAGAAATCAGAAGCACCTTTGGCAAAGAATGGCTGTGTAAAGTTTTCTGGTAATATGATACCAAAGATTCTCGCACTACCAATCGCAATATCAATCGATCCAGAAAAATCCATATACAACTGAATCGTACAGAAGATTGCGACAACTAGCACAAGCCCACCAGATGAATCATGTGACGCAAAGATGGAAGATACAACAGGTGCCAAATGGTCCGCAATCGCAACTTTCTTAAACATACCCCAAAGAATACGCTCAAATCCAATAATCATATTCTCCTGTTCAATTGGCTTACCTTCTGTTAAAGTTTCACCAATCTCAGAGAAACGAGCAATCGGGCCCTCAACAAGCGTTGGAAAGAACGTCGCAAACAATAACAGTTTTGCATAGCACTGCACTGGCTCAATCTTTCCACTATTGATATCCGCTAGATACGAAATAAGCTGCAATGTATAGTAACTAATACCAATTGGAACCAGAATCTTGAGCGGTGTAAATGACTGCTGTAATACCGCAAAGATGCCTGTCGCAAAGAAGTTTGTATACTTTAAAGCCAAAAGTACCGCAAGATTCAACAAGATACCAGCTGTTAAAATACGTCTCTTCTGTTTCTTAAATACTTTTTTATCTACACCTTCCGGTGCCTTTTTCATTTCACCTAATTTCTTACCGATGAAAAAGGTAATAAATGTTGTAATCAAACAATATACTACCAACCACTGTGACCATACTCCGAAGAATACCAGATTCGCAACTAGTAGTACCATCCAACGATACTTCTGTTTTGCTAGCTGATATAACAACATCGTAATCGGTAGAAATATAACTAAATAACCTAAAGCGTTATACGATAAATTCATAAGTAAATATCTTTCCGTTCTTACAAAATAACATTCAATATTATAGTGCAGATTTATAAAATTATACTATTTTCTGCCTAAAAAATTATCATTTTTATCGAATTTCGTACGATTCACACTGTCTTCACATATTTTGAACTGATTCGTAAAAAGGATTATAATATAAGTAACATTAGTTATAACTAACTAGGAGGTACGATAATGAATCAACAACAACTAGAACGAATGCATTCAGATTTAGGATTTATTGCTGCCTTAGACCAATCCGGTGGCTCAACACCAAAAGCCTTACGTGCATATGGCCTAGATGAGACAGCGTATGCAAATGATGAGGAGATGTTCGATTGTGTACATCAAATGCGTACACGCATCATCAAAACACCATCCTTCAACAAAGATGGTATCTTAGCCGCAATTCTATTTGAAAACACAATGGATAGAATGATTGATGGCAAGTATACTGCTGACTATTTGTGGCAAGAGAAAGGAATCGTTCCAATCTTAAAGATTGACAAAGGTTTGGCGGAAGAAAAGAATCATGTCAAACTGATGAAGCCTATCCCAAATCTTGCGGAAACACTCAAACATGCTGTCGAAGATCGTCATATCTTCGGAACGAAAGAACGTTCTGTAATCTACGACTACGATGAACAAGGTATTCGAGATATCATCACCCAACAGTTTAATATTGCCCTACAAGTATGGAATGCAGGTGCTGTCGCAATCATTGAACCAGAAGTAGACATTCACAACCCACATAAAGCTGAATCCGAAGCCTTTATGTTAGAAGTCATCAACGAACATCTAGCAAAATTAGATTCTGATGTAAAAGTAATGTTTAAGTTAACAATTCCAACTGTGAATAACTTATACACTGGTCTAATGAAGGATCCTCATGTCGTACGTGTTGTTGCGTTATCTGGTGGATATTCACAAGATGAAGCTTGTCACCTACTCTCACTCAACCACGGTATGATCGCATCCTTCTCACGTGCATTTGCACAAGACTTACGTTACCAACAAAGCGACGAAGAATTTGACGCAACTGTAAAAGCAGCTATCGCCAAAATCTACGCAGCTTCCATCGCATAATCAAGAAATATAGTCTATTAAAATACCTGTGCAGAAAACAGCACAGGTATTTTTTCTCTTTTATTTCTATAAAATCTTTTACATTGTAAAGAAAAAGATAGTATAGTATATGTATCATATTAGGCAAACCGCCTAATCACTTCCATTTATTTGTACAAATGAATGGTGACTTTCTCAACAATATTTTTCACAGATCATTCAACTAGCATCCTTCAATACTACAACGATATTCTGATCTTTGCGAATATCAACTTTCTATGTTCATTGTTTGTATCATAAGGAGGAAGAAATGATGAAATTCTTAAAGAAACTTTTTGTCATCTTGGTATGCGTAATGATGACAACCCCACTCTTACATACCGCAGTCATTGCAGAAGAAATGCCTGACGAATACAAAGAGTACACAAAGGATAATTATTGGGCTGAATTAAATTGGTTCCAAAATGATAACTATAAGGGGGTAGTTCCTACATATCTAAATGACTACTTTACAAGCAGTCGTTTAAGTTGGTATAACAGACTGAACTACAATGAATTAGTTCCATTTTTCCCAAGTGCCGGATTTTCAAGCAGTCCACAAGTAGATTCTGATGAGCTTGATGTGATTAATCAATGGTTTGGAATATATGCGAAAGATCTCCCACATAGACAACCTACCGACCCTACCCTTAATCGTTGGCCTGGTGGAAAACAGTGGAATCCATATAACTTTAATTACGCAACAGAATTATTAAATGAGGGAATCACCGACTATAATGCACGTGCAGATATACGAGAAAGAGGATTATCTAGCACAGCTGTCATTGAGCATATGATTGGTGATACAGTCAATTTAGATTTTGATGTAGATGTATCTCTTTTAAAGAAGACATTACTTACCCAATTTATCAGTCTTTTAAACTCCGAATTCCCTGCGTATTATATGATGAAGGATAATATGCCTGAGACTGCAATTACACAATCAGATGGCGAACTAGTATTCGTTATGGATTTGCCAAAGGGGCTAGAATCTCTTGATTCAACTACTTATACACTAACTGGTATTGATGATCTAACGCTATCCGTTAAGAAAGAAAATGATGGCAGAAGAGTTGTTGTTACTGCTAGACTCAACGCACCTGCAAACTACGAAACCTTAAAAGATGTATACGCAAAGATACGTCTAGTAAATTCCGTGAAACTAAGCATCGATGGTCTCAAGGTAACTGCAGATATTGAACCTAATCAAAATAGTACTGTAACAGGATATGTTTATGGCGCATATGAGCTTATTCATACAACTGACAATAACGCAATTCTAAATCAAGATGCTACAGCGACTGAAAACGATAATAGACATCATATTGATCGTAATACCATCGTATTTGCTGGAAGACAACTTGCTAGTGGTAAAGATGATGGAGGCGACGCAAATAAGCCAGAACTTATTACATACTCACTCAGAGTCAACCAAAACAAAGTTACATTTATGAATGATAGTACAACCCATGCAGTTGTTAATGTAGAACCAGGTAAATCTATTGATTCAGATGTACTAACAAATCAATCCATGCCTTTAGATCCAAGCAGAACTGGATTCTTCGTATTTAAAGAATGGAATACAGCAGCCGATGGTACAGGTACTGCATTTACTGGTAGTACAACCGTGAATAGTGATATGACAGTTTATGCAATCTATACAGCGGTTAACCAAGCACCGGTGTTAGAAGTAAAGAACACAACAATTTACCAAGGTGATAATCTTGACCTTATGACACTAGCCGTTTCCGCAGATGACTACGAAGATGGCAATATCCTAAATCGCGTACAAATTATCAACGACGGTGGTTTCAACAAAGATGTACTCGGTACCTATTCCGTTACATATAAGGTGACAGATAACGATGGTCTTAGTGCTACACAAGTAGCAACAATCACTGTCATTGCCAAAGCAAGTGTTAAAACTGCTGATACAACAAGCATTCCAATGTACGTTACATTATTTGGATTCTCTACAGTTATGGCTATGATACTTTGGATTTTCAAGAAACAAAAATTATCTTCATTGCAATAACCAAATTACTTAAAAGGGAATTTGTTAAATACAAATCCCCTTTTACTTTCCATTATTTATCTAGTAATTCAATATAACTGCCATATCCTTCCGCTTCCATCTTTTCAACCGGAATAAAGCGCAAGGAAGAACTATTGATACAGTAACGTAAACCACCTTTGTCTTTTGGTCCATCGTTGAATACATGTCCTAGATGACTATCCGCAAAACGACTACGCACTTCTGTACGAATCATACCAAACTGTAAATCAACCTTCTCCGTAATTACTTCTGGAATAATTGGCTTAGAAAACGCTGGCCATCCACAGCCAGAATTGAACTTATCCGTGGACAAGAATAATGGTTCTCCAGAGACAATATCTACATAGATACCCTTCTGAAATAATTCGTCATACTCATTTTGATATGGACGCTCTGTCTTCGCATTCTGTGTAACCTCATATTGTAAATCGGTTAACTTTTCTTTTAGTTCTTGTTTTGTTGGTTTCTGATACTCTGTTTCTAATATGGTATTTCTAATCTTTTCATTCATAGGATTACCTATCACTTTCTATCTAATATTTTGTATAATGAGGTTGCGAGGTATGATATGGAACTGATTACAGAACTCATGGATCAAGCACAAATTGAGCGCTCATTAACACGTATCGCTCATGAGATTATCGAACGAGATTGTTCATCTTTAAATGTATGTTTGGTAGGCATCAAACGCCGTGGCATTCCACTAGCGAAGAAACTAGCTGAAAACATCAAGAAGTACACAAATGTTGAACTTCCTGTCGGAGAGGTAGATATCTCTTTATATCGAGATGACCTTACAGAACTTAGTGAAACTCCAACGACAACAGATATCAGTTTGCCAGAAAACATTCAAGATTATGTAGTAATACTCGTTGATGATGTTATCTATACTGGCAGAACCATACGAGCTGCGATTGATGCAGTATTCTCGCATGGTCGTCCAAAGGCTATACAGCTTGCAGTACTGATTGATCGTGGTCATCGTGAATTACCAATACGACCAGACTTCGTTGGTAAGAATGTACCAACCTCTCGTGATGAACTCATTGATGTTTCCATCGAAGGTATCGATGATGAAACTGTCGTAAGACTCTATAAACTATAAAACATCGGCGTACCGATGTTTTCTTTTCGTTATAAAGCCGCAATTGCAGACTTAATCTTAGCGTGGTCTTCTTCAGTTCCCTGAACGTCAACCTTAGCGATTAATACACCACCAAAGTCCTTAACAATCTTATCACCAGCCAATGCGAATGTATCCGCATGACGAGCCATAGAACCAGTCGCAACAACACCCTTTAAACCAGCCTTATTGTTGTCTAAGAAGCTTTCAACTACACCTGGAACTTCACCATATCCGTCTGTATATGTGAAGAGTACGTAGTCTCCATCAACCTTTTCACTACCATCAACGATTTGAATCGCATCTGTATAGCCTAGCTTCTGTCTTACTAATTCATCTGTATTTCCCATTCTTGTCGCAAAAACGATTTTCATATTTATATCTCCTTTTGTTCGTTAATACTAACTTATGTTTATAACGTATCATTAGTCGTATTTCTTTGCAAAATATATGCTCATGCAAAAGCAAGTTTCTCTCTTCATAACATTTCTTAATATTTTGTAATTATCAATATTCTATTGTTGCTTTTTTTGGTTTCTTTGGTATTATCTACTAGGAAAATTATAAGATTTTAAAAGCTAAGGGGAGAAATTTATGAAGAGAAAATCAGCTGTCGCAGTTGCCTGTCTCACTTTCTTTCTGTGTATGACTACAGTCACTCATGCTAAGGAAACAGTTTTAACCACAAGAGTGAATACAGTAGCCAAAACAGGATGGCAATATACGAATGATAATTGGTACTACTATGACGCTAACGGAAATATCCAAACAGGTTGGATTTCTTATGGCGGTCACAAATACTACCTACATCCAAACGGTACGATGGCAAAAGGTTGGGTATTTACCGATGGACATTATCAATACCTAAATAACTTTGGTATTCAACAATTTGGATGGCAAATGATAAATGGAAATTGGTATCACTTCGATGAGAATGGCGATATGGAAACTGGCTGGATTATATACAACAATAGAAATTACTATATGCGTCCATCCGGCGAAATGGCTACTGGCTGGGTATTCACAAACGGTCATTATCAATATTTAAATACTGTTGGAATCCAACAAACTGGATGGCAAATGATAAATGGTAAATGGTACTTATTAGATACCGACGGAAACATGGAAACTGGTTGGATTCAATATAATGGAAGAAACTACTACATGCGTCCATCTGGTGAGATGGCTACTGGTTGGGTCTATACAAATGATCACTACCAGTACCTAGATGCCTTCGGCATTCAAAAGTACGGTTGGCAAAATGTTAATAATACATGGTATTACTTGGGTGATGATGGAAATATGCAGACAGGTTGGTTAAACCTCTCACAAAATTATTACTACTGCAATTCATCTGGTGCAATGCTTACGGGCTGGCAGTTTATCAATGGTAATTGGTATTATATGGCTCCTTCTGGAGTCATGCTGAGTGGTTGGCAATATATTAATGGCCACTGGTATTACCTAGGTGATAGCAATGATGGTTCCATGAAATCCGGTTGGCAAATCATTCATGGTACTACATATTATTTCAAGGCCAATGGTATGATGGCCGAAAATGGCTGGCTACTTGAAAATGGTACTTGGTATCACTTTAGAGCTGGTGGAGCACAAGACTATACACAGACTACCGCACCTACTCTAACATATGATAACGGTTATTATGTTAGTCCAATGAAGACAGGCAATTTCAATACAAGCGCAGAAAGAATTGAAGCGATGATTGCACGTGCATATGAATATCTTGGAACACCATATCGTATTTGTACGTCTTCTTACCCTGGTGATGGTGTTGATTGTAGCGGACTTGTCATGCAGGCATTATATGCGGCTGGCTTTGATCCATATCCTGCAACACCTTCTCACCATGCAAAACCAGAGAATGAATATGATTCACGTACACTTTGGGCTTATACACCTATGGCACACGTTCCAACGTCAGATTTAAGACGTGGTGATCTTGTTTTCTATAGTTCTGGTCCATATGCTCCGATTTATCATGTTGCAATCTACCTAGGAAACGGAAAAGTTATTGAGGCTTGGCCACCATATGTAACAGATTACTACGGTGTAACAGACTATCCGCACACAAAAATTCTAGGTGTTGCTAGACCATTTGAATAACAATCCGCACGTATAACGTGCGGTTTTTAGGCTACCCTATAAGGGCCTTT
>JABZMB010000087.1 GCA_015256455.1 Solobacterium sp.
TATAACTCATATCCTCTAAAATCTGTTACTGCCTGTAAGGCTGCACATTCCATTTCTACACAGATACAACCCTCTTCAACACGCTTATTTTTCTGATTCACTGTCTCACGATAGAAACAATCTGTTGTCCATGTTTTACCAAAGATATACTCAACACCTAGTTCATCGAATAGTTTAGCAATAACATTTGCATTCTTCACATTAATATAATCGCTTGCTGGAGCGTAGTGATAACTGACACCTTCATCACGATAGGCATGCGTAGGAATAATGCAATCTCCCTCTGGGATTTGTACTAGTGCACCACATGAGCCAAAGATAATAAACTTCTTTACACCGAAGATAACTGAAATTTCTTCAATGAGTCCACTGGCACCGACTGCACCTACTTCATTTTGATAAATACCGATAGTTGTATCTTTATAACGGTATACAGCATTTTTCCCACTGGCAGATCCTGGCATCTTTTCCATAGGTAGTTTAGTTAAATCTCCAGAAGAAATTAATTCATTCATCACCTTGTGCGAAAAGATACCGATACAAACATCTAACGTTATTGAACTTCTTGGTAACAATTTTTCTGGCGAAATGAATACATCGCTAGTATCAAATGAATCTGTAATCATATTTACCTCTTTCTTATTTTGCACTCTTGGAGTGTGGATGTGCTTCATCCACAACTTTACGGAGTCGATCTTGTGTGACGTGAGTATAGATTTGTGTCGTACCAAGATTTTCATGCCCCAGTAATTCCTGTACGATACGTAAGTCTGCACCATTATCCAACATATGTGTCGCAAAGCTATGACGTATCATATGGGGATGGATATGAATCGGAAGATTTGCGTCTTCCCCTGCTTTTTCACAGATGAGTTGAATACTTCTAGCAGAGATTGGTCTGCCATTTTGATTCACAAAGAGAATATCGTGTTCCTCTGTCTTTTCCATGAATATCCCTCTTGCGTTATCCATGTAGTATTGGATGAGTTGTCCACATCTTGGATAGAATGGAACCATTCTTTCTTTACTCTCTTTACCAAGTACCGTTAAGAAACCTTCTGCTAGATTAATGGATGATATTTTTAAACCTGCGCATTCACTAACACGTAATCCACATGCATACATAACTTCGATGATACAGCGATTGCGTATTTGTACAGGATCATGTAAATCAAATTGATTTAACATTGTTTCCATTTGATCAAACGTTAAAAACTCAGGTAGTTTTCGACGGATAGAACCTCCCTTAAAGATACGTACTGGATTGGCTTTGATTCCTTCAAAGCGATTTAAGTAACGATAAAAGGATTTTAGAGAAGAGAGATTGCGAGCATAACTACTGTTGGAAAGTGGCTTACCACCAATCTCACCATCACGTAATTGTGTAAAGTAATCACTGACATCTGTTTTTGTGACATGTTCAAAAGAATCGATGTGATGTTCGCGTAGATATTCTAAAAATCTCTCTACATCACGACGATATGCATTTTCTGTATCTTTTGATCCCGTGCGAACACGGGCAATCTGTCGCAAGAAACGATCCAATGATTTCTCAAAGTCCATTCTTCTCTTTTAACTCCTGAATGATTTTTAGTGCTTGTGGAGCGTAGGCAGCTTTACGATCTTTCTTCTTCACTTCACCTTCTAGATGCATAATACCAAAGTTTGCGTTCATTGGTTGGAAGTGATTTGGATCTGCATGCGTAATATAATGTGCCATTGCGCCCATCATTGTATTTACACCAAGTACTACTGGTTCTTCACCCTTTAGTACATGGGCCATATTAATACCTGCTAGCATTCCTGATGCAGCGGATTCAACATATCCTTCTACACCTGTCATTTGTCCTGCAAAGAATAAGTCATCTCTATCTTTAAACTGATACGTTTCACGTAGATAGATTGGTGAGCAAATATACGTATTTCGATGCATGACGCCATAGCGTACAATTTCTGCATTCTCAAGGCCTGGTATCATCTGAATAATACGTTTCTGTTCTCCCCACTTCAGGTGGGTTTGGAAACCAACGATATTGTACAAGGATGCTTGTGCATTATCTTGACGTAACTGCACCACTGCGTAAGGACGCTTCTTGCCTTCTTGTTCAAGGCCTACTGGTTTCATCGGTCCAAAGAGTAAGGTATCTCTTCCTCGTTTTGCCATGACTTCAAATGGCATACAACCTTCAAAGAATACTTCCTTTTCAAAGGCATGTACTTCCGCTGTTTCTGCTTGGATTAATTCCATGTAGAAAGCATCAAACTCTTCGCGTGTCATAGGACAGTTAATATAATCTGCTTCACCCTTATCGTAACGTGACTTCTTATAGGCTTTATTAAAATCAATAGATTCTGCCGTTACGATTGGGGCTGCCGCATCATAGAAATAACAATACCGATCATCAATTAAAGTACCGATGGCTTTCATCATTCCTTCGGAACTTAATGGTCCTGTTGCGATTATGGTTGGGCCTTGTGGAATCTTCGTTACTTCTTCCGCAATCACTTCAATATTTGGATGATTGCGTACCATCTCTGTAACTTCTTTGGCAAACTTTTCACGGTCTACTGCTAAAGCACTACCTGCTGGAACCTTATTGTTATCAGCGACTTGCATAATCAATGAGCCAATCTGACGCATTTCTTCTTTTAAAACACCGACTGCATTTGTAAGTGCGTCAGAGCGTAATGAATTTGAACAAACTAATTCCGCAAAATCATCACTGTGATGCGCTGGTGAATGTTTCACTGGTTTCATCTCATAGAGACGGACCTGAAATCCTCTTTTGGCTAATTGATATGCGGCTTCACATCCTGCTAGGCCTGCACCGATTACTGTTACATCCATTGGTTATTCCTCGTTTTTCTTTGTACGCTTTGTTGTTGTCTTTTTGGTTGTTGATTTCTTTGTTGTTTTCTTAGTAGTTGTTTTCTTAGTAGTTGTTTTCTTTGTTGTCTTCTTTGCAGAAGTTTTCTTTGTCGTCTTTGTTTCCTTTTCTGCCTTAGCTTTATCTTTCTTGGAAACGATACGTTCCCCTTCTAGATTTTCCATATAATGACACTTAGGGAAGTTTGAACAACCTAAGAAGTATGTTCCATAACGACTCTTGCGCTTCAATAGTTCACTGCCACAATCAGGGCACATTTTGCCTGTTGGTTCTGGCTTTTCTTTTTCTGGTTTATCAATTTGTCTAGTATATCGACACTTAGGGAAGTTTGAACATGAGATAAACTTACCAAATCTACCTGTACGATAGACGAGCTCTCCTCCACAATCTGGACAAACCTCGCCAACCTTTTCCAATTCTTTCTTTTCCATGTTTTCGTATGCATGTTCTAGAAGTGGTTGGAAACGATTGTAGAAATCTTTTAATGTTGCGACTTCTTCTGCTGTACCATCCGCAATTTCATCTAATGTAGATTCCATCTTTGCGGTATAGCGAACATTGATGATGTCTTTAAAGAATTCATCAAGCTTTTCTGTAGTTAGAATACCCTGTTCTGTAGGCTTAAATACTTTTGTACGACTGCCTTCAGAAGTCTTCTCTAGTGTTACGTAACCTCTTGCTTGAATTGTATCAATAATCATCGCATATGTAGAAGGTCTACCGATGCCATCTTCTTCAAGTGCCTTGATCAACTTAGCTTCGGTATATCTTGCTGGTGGTTCTGTAAAGTGTTGGTTCGCTTTCAGCTCCTTTGCAGCGATTTGTTCTTGTTCTTCAAAGGATGGTAAAACTACATCCTTACCTGATTCGTATTCACCATATACCTTTAAATAACCATCAAATTTCATTGTACTTCCAGAAGCTGTAAAGTCGTATCCATTTTGGCTGAG
>JABZMB010000088.1 GCA_015256455.1 Solobacterium sp.
ACAGGTGCATCTTCTGGTAACTCTTCAATTCCGTTAATTTGTTTTTCTGTAAGATATTTATGATCAATACCTAATTCACGTAGTGAGCAAAGCATACCATTTGATTCAATACCATGAAGTGGCTTTGCTTGAATGGTAATCCCCGGTAGTATAGCACCTGGTAAAGCTGCAATTACCTTTAAACCTAAACGACAGTTTGAAGCACCACATACAATTTGTGTTGTATCGTTTTCACCTGCTCCATAGCGAACGATTGTACGGTGTAAATGTGTATCTGGAATATCCTCACATTCAATTACTTCCGCAATCACAAGGCCAGTTCCTTGTGCCATCGGTTCAATTCCTTCAACTTCTAGTCCAGCAGTGGTTAATTTATTTGCTAGTTGTTGTGGCGTAATATCACTTAAATCTACATATTCCTGTAGCCATTTATAACTTAGTCTCATTGCCTTCCTCCTCTTAGTCAAAACGATCGAATGTCTTCAAAAAGCGAACGTCATTTGTATAGAAGTTGCGAATATCATCAATTCCATATTTCAACATTGCAACTCTTTCAAGTCCTACACCGAAGGCAAATCCAGAATACTTCTCAGGATCAAATCCATTCATGCGTAATACATTTGGATGTACCATACCTGCACCTAAGATTTCAATCCAACCAGATCCCTTACATACGTTACAACCCTTGCCATTACAGAATGGACAAGATACATCAACTTCTACAGAAGGCTCTGTAAATGGGAAGTATGATGGACGGAAACGAACTGTTCTACCTTGACCAAACATTGTACTAGCCATGTATTCTAGTGTTCCCTTCAGGTCAGCTAAAGTAATATTCTCACCAACGACAAGGCCTTCACATTGCATAAACTGATGACTATGTGTCGCATCGTCGTCATCGCGACGATAAACCTTACCTGGGCAAATTAACTTGATTGGAACCTGTCCCTTTGCCTTCTCTAATTCACGCATCTGCATCGCAGTTGTATGTGTTCTAAGTAATGTATTTGGGTCGATATAGAAGGTATCCTGCATATCACGTGCTGGGTGATCTTTTGGTGTATTGGCCAATTCAAAGTTGTAGTAATCCTGTTCAACTTCAGGACCTTCCGCAACCTTATAACCCATACTCAAGAAGAGGTCTTCAATCTCCTGTTGAATCATCACAAGTGGATGTGTCGTTCCAAGTTTATGGATATCTCCAGCTAATGTAACGTCAATCTTTTCGGCTTCTAACTTACCTGCAAGAGCCGCAATCTTTAATACTTCTTCTTTTGACTCTAATACTTTGGCAACCGTATCCTTACATACGTTAACCTTTTGACCAAAGGCTGGCTTTTCCTCTGGTGGTAAAGCTTTCATTTCAGACATAAGTGCCTGAATACTTCCCTTTTTACCTAAGTATTGAATTTTGACTTGTTGTAGTTGTTCCAAGGTTGTTGCTTGCTCTATCGCAGCTAACGCTTCTTCTTGGACCTGCATAACTTTATCGCTCATCGACCTTTTCCTCCATAAAAAAATTCCTGCAAAATATTGCAGGAACGTTATTCACGCGGTACCATCCTGATTCGCACAATCGTGCGCACCTCAATTGATCTGTAACGTAGATATACGGGGATGATTAATCCCACTGGAAAAGTGAATTCACCAAGCGTCTTCTATAGAACCCTTTCAGCGTTTAGGTTCCTCTCTTTCTATAGCGTGTTTGGCTACTACTCTTTTCGTCATCGCTTTATTAGCCATATTATACGGCAAATCACATAAGAATGTCACTAGTTTCCACAAAATCAATTTCCTTCAGATGAAGTTTTCCAACGTCCATTGTAGATTCACTTTGTAATAACTCAATAGTTACTAATTTTTATAGGTATACCCATATTCCGTGTGACTGGCAACAAACACGGTCTTCTTTTCGAAACTTAAAAATTATTAAAGTTTCGAAAAATAATCTTCTCTCGCCTAAAGAAAATATACTGTCGAAACAGTATACCTTCTTGTTATTGTTGATAATACTCTGCTTGTGCTTGATAGAGTGTGTAATATTCACCTTGTTTGTGCATGAGTGAATCATGATTGCCATCTTCTACTAACTTACCATCTTTAAAGACAACAATACGATCACAGAACTTACATGAACTCATACGGTGAGAGATATAGATAGCTGTCTTACCTCCAACAAGTTTATCAAAGTTCTCATAGATTTCTGCTTCTGAGAATGGATCCAAAGCTGCAGTAGGTTCATCTAGGATTACAAATGGAGCGTCTTTGTACAATGCACGTGCAATTGCTAACTTCTGTGCTTCACCACCAGATAACTTAACACCTTCACTATTTAAATCTTCTAATACACAATCCAGTCCATCATGACCAGATGTAAAGCGTTTCTCTAGGCCTACGTCAGCAATAATCGCATTGATATCTTTTTCTTCATTGTGATGACCGCACTCTAGATTTTCTTTTGCGCTGATATTGAACATACTAAAGTCTTGGAATACTGGACTAAAGATTTTTGTATACTCATTGAAGTCAAACTTTTGAATATCAATACCATTTAACAAGATTCTTCCTTCGGTCGGTTGATACAAGCGACATAGTAACTTGATGATTGTTGTCTTACCAGCACCATTTTGTCCAACTAACGCTAACTTTTCACCAATCATAAATGTAAGATTCACATTGGATAATACAAGTTGTTCACTATTTGGATAGTGGAAACTTACATTTTCAAAACAGAACTCATATGCATTATCATTTCTCTTTTCAATTGGTAATGAACCTGTGGTACGAATAGATTCATCATGCAAGAAATCCGTAAAGTAATTTAGATAATCCAATTGGAATACTGCATCACTATAAGATATGATACAACCCGAAATATATTGAATCAGTTGTTGCATCGCACCTGCATATAGCAGAACAGAACCAATTGATAAATAACCATGCAAGCTTAAATAAGCGATATAAATATATGTACATGCTCCAAAGATACTTAAAGCAAAACTATATACAGCTTCATATCTTCCTTTTCTCTTAGAGAAGTCCAAATAAACATGGAATGTTTTAATAATATTTTTAAAATACTTTTCAAACAACTGACCCATTCGATTAATCATCATTTGTTTCTTGTATTCTACATTGGCCATTGTTGTGATTAGATAACTAAACACGGAATTGTTATGAATATTTCTTTTATTTAAGTCTTCATAATAAGCACTCGTCCGCTTTAAAATCATAACGCCCAAACAAATACAGCCAACTGCCAGTAATAGTAGTAATACTAAATAGAGTGAATACTGCATTGCTTGATAAAACAGATACCCTACAAAACATAATGCATATAGAGCAGAAAATAAGTTAGTGCATAACAGAATTATGAATTGTAAGAAAGAACCAGTTCCTCCTGTAGCATTCATACGGTTACTTACTGCACGTACTTTTTGCATGCTATCGTTATCTTCAAAAATATCGTAGCGCATGGTAAACGATATATAGTTCACCTGACTCATGATTACTTCATCTGTAATAAATTCATATCCTTGTAAATAAGAATCAATCCAATTACCAATGAAGGATAATAGATAACTACTAACTAGCATAATCGTGACAACTTGAATTGCGTTTTGAAACTGGCTTGTAAGTAATAAGTCTAAGATACGTGAATATCCAAACAATACAATGAAGTTAGGTGTACTTCTACAGAAAGCTAATGTAAGCATCTGTACAGTAATATGAGGAAATTGAACTTTTAAAAGTTGAATCAAATCATGCGTTTGTTGATAGAATTGCTTGAGTTTCATCTTGTTCTTCCTCCTTGTAGTATTTTGC
>JABZMB010000089.1 GCA_015256455.1 Solobacterium sp.
TAATGTCCATTGGTATGGAAAATATCAGTGCATATGAAAAAGAACTACGTGCATACTTTGCAGAAAAGTTAAAAGAATTAGATAACATCGAATTCTATAACCCAAATAATACATCTGGACCTATCACATTTAATGCGAAAGGCGTATTTGCACAGGATGCGGCAGGCTATCTAGGTGCGAATCATATCGCAGTACGTTCTGGTAATCATTGTGCTAAGGTATTACATGAAGTAATTGGTACGGATCAAACAATTCGTGCATCGTTATATTTTTACAATACAAAAGAAGAAGTAGATCGTTTTATTGAGGTTGCGAAAAACATTAGTTTAGAAAATGCAGTAGGCATCTTCTTCTAAAGGAGTACAAACAATGAGTGAAGTAGAAAGTTTTATAAATGATCCACAGATACTCCGTGAGTTAATCATGGATCATTATCAATATCCACATAATCATAAATTGGTAAAAGACGATCGTTACTTATCTGTTCATATGGCCTCAGATAGCTGTATTGACGATATTACGGTGCAGTCCGATATCAAGGATGGTGTAATTCAGGATATTCGCTTTGAAGGTGTTGCTTGTACAATTTCAACAGCGAGTACTTCAATGATGACTGACTTACTAAAGGGAAAGACATTGGAAGAGGCACGTGTAATCATTCAGAATTATTTTGCGATGATTAACGAACAACCATACAATCCAGAACTTTTACAAGAAGCAGTTGCGTTGAAGAATGTTTATAAACAAGCCAATCGTATTAAATGTGCAACCATTGGTTGGGATGCGATTGAACAAATGATTGATGAAAGTGAGGGTAAGAAATGAGCGAACAATTTAAGCTAACGTCAGAAGATGAAGCTGTTCTTTCTTCCCAAGATGATTATAAATATGGTTTCCATGATGACGTTAAGTCCATCATTGATACTGGTAAAGGTATTTCAGAAGAAGTTGTAAGACAGATTTCTGCATACAAGCATGAACCTGAATGGATGACTGAAAAGCGTGTAGAGGCTTATAACATCTTTATGAAGAAGCCTATGCCTAAGTGGGGACCGGATTTGAGTGAAATTGATTTCCAAGATTTTACATACTATCGTAAGGTCTCTCAAGAAACAGAAAAGAGTTGGGAAGAAGTTCCTGAAGAAGTAAAGAATACATTTGAAAAATTAGGGATTCCTGAAGCAGAACGCAAGTTCTTGGCAGGTGTCACTACACAATACGAATCAGAAGCTGTATATCACAACATGCTAAAGGAAGTTGAAGAGAAGGGTGTTATCTTCTTGGATATTGACTCTGCATTAAAGGAGCATCCGGAAATCTTTAAACAATACTTTGGAAAGATTGTAAGTGCTGGTGATAATAAGTTATCTGCATTAAATAGCGCTGTATGGTCTGGTGGTAGTTTTATCTATGTACCGAAGGGTGTTAAGTTAGAAAAACCATTACAGTCCTATTTCCGTATTAACTCTGAATCAATGGGACAGTTTGAACGTACAATTATCATCGTTGATGATGGTGCTGAATGTTCCTATGTAGAAGGTTGTACTGCACCACAATACTCCAAGGACTCTTTACATGCGGCAGTTGTTGAAGTGTATGTTGGTAAGAATGCGAAGTGTCGTTATTCATCTGTACAAAACTGGTCAGGCAATATCTTAAACTTAGTAACAAAACGTGCAAAAGTTGATGCAGGTGGAACAATGGAATGGATTGATGGTAATATCGGTTCTAGAATCTCTATGAAGTATCCATCATGTATTCTTGCAGGTGAAGGTGCAACTGGTCTTTGTATCTCAATTGGTGTAGGTTCAAAGGGTCAGTTCCAAGATACAGGTTCAAAGATGATTCACGCTGCTCCTAATACACGTTCCTCTATTATTTCTAAGTCAGTATCACGTAATGGTGGTGTAACAAACTTCCGTGATGAAGTACACTTTACACCAGCTGCGAGAAACTCTAAGGCACACATTGAATGTGATACATTGATTTTAGACAATATCTCTAAGAGTGATACGATTCCTACAAACTCAAACATGAATAACTCTTCTACAATCGAACACGAAGCGAAAGTTTCCAAGATTTCTGAAGATCAATTATTCTATTTGATGTCACGTGGTTTAAGCGAAGAACAAGCAACAGAAATGATTGTCATGGGATTCCTAGAGCCGTTTACAAGAGAATTACCGATGGAATACGCAGTAGAATTGAACCAGTTGATGAAACTGGATATGAGTGGCTCCGTTGGATAAAAAGATTGCACGTGCGAAAGGATTACAAGCACGTGCTTTATTATCTTTGAAAGAGCGTAGTAAGAAAAGTCATACGGCATGTCAAGAAGTGATTTCGAGGATACATGCAGGCATGATTGTAGGATGCTACGTTTCTGTCAAAGATGAATTAGATACATCGGAAATTCTTGAATATTGTTTTGCGAACAATATTACAGTATGTGTTCCAAAAGTAGTGGAAAATACTTTGCAATTTTATAAAATTAAATCCAATCATGACTTAGCACCAGCACCATTTGGCTTATTAGAACCAAATGTAACGGAAATGATTCTAGTTCAAAGGATAGACATGATGATTGTTCCATTAAGTAGCTACGACTCAAAGAATCATCGTACAGGATATGGAAAAGGATATTATGATTCAGTTCTTAGTAATTGTATAAATAAAATTGGTGTTGCATTTCAGGAACAAGAAGTTGATTTCATCGATGTTGAGCCACATGATGTAACATTAGATGAGATTATTGTTGTATAGATAATACATTAAAACATTTCATATCAATACACTCTATATGGATTATTTGGTATGATATATACGGTAAGTAAAGGAGAACGGCTTAATGAAAGTTGTACTAGTAGCCGAATCAGGCGCAGATATTCCAAAGGAGATAGCCGAAAAAGAGGGTATCTATATTGTGCCAATGCACGTTACTTTTGATGGTGAAACAAAAGATGATGGTACTTTCCCAGCATCGAACATCATTGATTATTTCGAAAAGAATTTAAAGATTCCAAAGACAAGCGGTTCTACAATCGTCGACTTTGACTACATTTTTGATCGTATTCATGCGGATCATCCAGAAGCACATATCTTATATCTTGCGTATTCTTCTGTTACAACTTGCGCATATGGTTGTGCTCAGATTGCAATGGAGAATCGTGATTACATCACTGCAATCGATACAAAGTTATATTCTATCGGTCAAGGTCAAGTATTAGTTCGTATGGCTGAATTATTACGAGAACATCCTGAATGGGATATTGATGAGGCAGTAAGTGCTGCAAATGACTTGATTGCTAGAGGCCACATGTCATTTATTCCTAAAACATTAGCATTCTTGGTTGCTGGTGGAAGAGTTAGTAACGCAAAAGCTTTATTAGCGGGTGTATTACTCTTGCATCCATGTATTGAAGCAAAGGATGGACGTCTAGTTGCGGGTAAGAATTATCGTGGCAAGATGAATCGTGTTATCTACAAGATGATGGATGACTTCCTTGTTAATAACGCAATAGCAAAAGATGAAGTATGGTGCTGTACTACAGTTGGTTTTGAAGAAGGAATGAAACCAGAAGTAGAAGAATATCTTCATAACCAAGGTATTGAAAAGGTTCGTTGGTCACAGTGTGGTGGTGTTATTACTACACATGGTGGACC
>JABZMB010000090.1 GCA_015256455.1 Solobacterium sp.
GATTGTTGTGTACGCCACTCTTGTATCTTAGCATGATGACCACTCAGTAGGATTTCTGGTACTTTATCCCCCTGGTAATCGGCAGGTTGAGTGTATTGTGGGTATTCAAGTAATCCATTTTCATGAGATTCATCATCGGTAGAACCTTCACGAATCACACCATTCAGTAAACGAATCACACTATCCATAATGACCATAGAAGCCATTTCCCCACCAGTTAAGACATAATCTCCAATACTGACAAGTTCATCTACATGTTTGTTAATACGTGCATCAAAACCTTCGTAATGTCCACACAATAGAATCAAGTGGTCTTTTTGAGATAACTCTCTTGCCTTGGATTGGCTATAGACATTCCCTGCTGGTGACATCATCATACTGTAGCTATTTTCACTCTTTACAGAATTGAGTGCATCCAATACTGGTTGACACTTCATTACTTGTCCTAGTCCTCCACCAAATGGCTTATCATCCACATGGCGATAGTTGTCATGGGCAAAATCACGTATCTGAACAAAGTCTACTGTAACTAGTCCTCTTTCAATCGCACGGCCAATGATTGAAGTACTAACAAAGTCACGATACATCTCTGGAAATAATGTTAATACGGTAATCCTCATAACAAGCCTCCCATACGATGAATCATCATCACTTTCTTATCTAAATCTACATTCTTTACAATCATTGGAATATAAGGAACTAGTACTTCTTTTGCGTCTTCTAATTGAAGACGTAAATTATTTTGGGCACCTAGTGTTTCTTCAACACTGATGATTTTACCTAATGTAATGCCTTCTTCATCCACAACCGTTAAACCAACAATGTCTTTGCGATAGTATTCGCCCTTTTTGAGTTGTTTACGATCTGCTTCATCGATGTAGATTTCACATCCCTTATACTGTTCTACAAAGTTAATATTCTGCAAGTCAACAAAGGATACAAGTGGAAAGCCTTTGTGCTTACGATAGGAAGCTACCGTAACTGGTAGGTACTTCTCATCGACACGAATATATACTTGTTTACTCTTGGTATATCTTTCTTCATCAAAGTCAGAGTAACTTTCAATCTTTACTTCTCCTTTGATACCATGCGTATTGATAATTTTGCCAATACAAATATATGCCATCTTCCTTCTCCTTTGTTTTCAAAAAAAGGATGCCGTAGCATCCTTAAATCTGTTCGAACTTGATTGTTACTTTCTTGTTATTACTATGAGAAGCAACGGACATTACTTGACGTAATGCGCTTGCCATACTGCCCTTTCTGCCAATCAGACGAGCAATATCATCATTTTTTGCATAAACATGTAACAAAACTTCTTTATCATCTAAGCTAGGCATCAGACGTACATCCAAGGATTCCTTGTCTTCAACCATTGGCTTAACTAGATTTAGAAGTACCTTATCCAGCTCTGCCATGATGCTTACGCTTTCTTCTTAGCGGCTACCTTCTCATCATGGAACTTCTTCATGATACCTTGACGAGAAAGAATGTTTCTAACTGTATCAGAAGGCTGAGCACCGTTTCTTAACCAATTAAGAGCCTTTTCTTCATTTACTACTACTGTTTCAGGTTCTGTTGTTGGATTGATATGTCCGATTGTTTCAATTTCACGTCCATCTCTAGCAAAACGTGAGTCTGCCGCAACGATACGATATCTTGGAGCCTTCTTGGCACCCATTCTCTTTAAACGTAATTTAACTGCCATGGTATAAATACCTCCTATTTCTTACATGTTTATTATACTGATTCGAAATTCACTGTCAAGTAAAAAACCTTTACATCATTAAAATTTAAATGGATTCTTTCCACCAAAGCCATTTGGGAAGTTTTGACCGGCACGCTTTTGAGCATTGCCCATCATCTTCTCTAGACTTTCTTGGTTTAAGGAACCGTTTCTTTGCATGTTACCCATGGAGTCCATCAGCTTCTTCATCTTACCGAATTGGTTGATCAACTTATTGACTTCATCCACGCTACGACCAGAACCACGTGCTACACGCTTCTTCATTGTGCCACGCATCTTTTCTGGATGTGCACGCTCTTCAAGTGTCATAGACTGGATGATTGCCTTCATATGACGCATCGAGTCACTTGCCTTGGCTTCATCTAACATACCAGCGTATTGGTTCATACCTGGAATCATCTTCATAATGCCACCAAGAGGACCTAACTTTTGAATCTGTTCAAACTGCTTTAACATGTCATCCATTGTGAATTGACCTGCAAGCATACGTTCAGCCATCTTATTGGCTTCTTCAAGGTCTAACTTTTCCTGTGCCTTTTCTACAAGTGTTACAACGTCACCCATTCCAAGAATACGGTCAGCCATACGATCAGGATGGAAGATATCCATATCCTCAATCTTTTCACCTTCACCGACAAACTTAATAGGAACGCCTGTGATCTTCTTAACCGAAAGAACACCACCACCTCTAGAGTCACCATCAAACTTCGTTACAACTAAACCAGTTAGTGGTAAGGCATCCTTGAAGGCTTGCGCTACGTTAACGATGTCTTGACCAGTCATCGCATCGACTGTAAGGAGAATATCATTAGGATGAACAAGTTCATTGATTTCCTTTAACTCATTCATTAACGCTTCATCGATATGTAAACGACCAGCAGTATCGATAAATACTGTATCAAAACCATTCTTTTCAGCGTATTCCATACCCTGACGAACTGTTTCAACAGCTGGAGTTTCTGTACCTAAGGTAAATACTTCAGTATCAATTTCCTTACCTAATGTCTGTAACTGATCAATCGCAGCAGGACGAATCACGTCGGCCGCAATTAACAATACCTTCTTATTGAACTTTTCTTTACAGATACGTGCAATCTTCGCAACGCTGGTTGTCTTACCTGTACCCTGTAAACCGACAAGCATAATTTTTGTAATGCCATCTTCTACAAAGTTAAGACCAACTTCTTCTGTACCGAGTAATTCAATGATTTGATCATGAACAATCTTAACGAGCTGTTGTCCAGGTTCTACACTCTGTAGTACTTCTTCACCTCTGGACTTTGTACGAATCTCATCTAAGAATTCTTTTACAATACGATAGTTTACATCTGCTTCAAGTAATGCTAAACGCACTTCTTTCAGCATGTCTTCCATGTTATTATCCGTTAACGTACCCTTACCGGCCACATTACGTAACGCTTTATTCAGTCTGTCACTTAAGGAATCAAATGCCATGTTTTATACCTCACTTTATCAAACGTCCTTATTTTATCATAGTTATCTCTGCTTTAGATATAGTGAAGTGTCTCAATTCTCTACTTAACGAATAAACTCAACCTTTTCGGCAATTAACTCCATCGCTTTGGTCTGCAGATTCACTTCCACCCTTCCCTTAATCGCAATCACTGTTCCAATCTTACACGCAGCCTTACAAGACTCCGCAATCCCACGCCACAGGCGCACAGTAAAAATGTCAGACATCACTCCATTGTCCGTAAATGCACGTTGACACTCAATCTCTATCGTCGATTGATTCTCTGAAAGATTCGTCCCTTGTATCAACGGTAACGAATGTACCTTTCCTAATAGCACAAATGTATTTAACATAATCCACCCCCATTAACTATGTACACTGTTCTATTGTCTGTTCCACGAAAAAAATCGTTGAATGATTCAACGATTCAAAAGTTG
>JABZMB010000091.1 GCA_015256455.1 Solobacterium sp.
TCATTGTTATATCACATGATTATGAGTTTATTCGTCATATCAGTGATCGTGTTGTATATCTAAAAAATAAAACTGTGAAAAAAGATTTTCCGTTAGATGCGGAACATCTGTCTGAATTCAATCAAATTTTTATGGAAATGAGGGATGAAAAATGAAATTTAAGATGAAGGATTTTGTATTACTTGCTTTACTGACAGCGTTATATATCATTGTGTATTTTGTGGCAATGATGATAATTTCGCTTATGGGTCCATTTGGACATGCGATTAGTCCAGGTGTTTGTGGACTATTATCTGGAGCAATCTTGGTATTTGTTACACGTAAGATTGGTAAGATGTGGCAATTTACTCTGATGGAACTCATCGTCATGGGCGTATTCGCTCTGATGGGATCTGGTTATCTACCTTGGTTTATTACATCCATGATAGGCGCAGTATTAGCAGATGTTATCGCATCAACATCAAATAAGCCAAGTGTGATAAAGGTTGCGATTGCGTCAGGTCTTATCCATGTTGGAAATGCTTTAGGTGGCATCATTCCTGCATGTTTCTTTGCGGAACAGTATATGAATGAATGGATTGCAAGAGGACAAAAGCCAGAACAAATGTTAGAGATGGTAAAAGCAACGCAAGGTGTAATGGGAATTCTTGGAACAGTTATTACATTCATTTTATCTGTCATTGGTGTATACATTGGCTATTCAATATTAAAGGGACACCTGAAGGAGAACTAAATGGAGATTGAAGAGAAAATTAAAGAAGATGTTAAGCGGTCGATAGAAACGAAGAAAAAGGATGCCATTAGTCCAAGTTTGGTTAATAAATGGTTGTTCTCCTTCGCTCCACAGTTACAAGGTAAAATGCGTATATCGATTATGCTTGCATGTTTTGGTGAAAGTTTAAAGTTTACATCTTATTTCTTTGCGGCATATGTTGCAACCGCAGTGATTACAAATCATATAGATTTACAAAAAATCTACTTATATGGGGGATTAACACTGCTGGCTCTTGCGCTACAATGCACACTAACATGCTTATCTAGTGTAAAGAGTCATCGAATTTCGTTTGAGATTCTTAGAAGTATTCGTGAAAAATTAAGTGAGAAGTTAGAACGTGTTCCACTTGGGTATGTTACATCAACACCGATAGGATATTATAAAGCGCTAATCGTTGATCGAGTTGGTTCTTTGGAGGATTGGATTGCGCATGTTATGCCCGAGTTGCCTTCTCGCTTATTACACCCAATTCTAGCAACCATCCTGTTATTCGTGGTGGATTATCGTTTAGGTCTAGCCTGTTTTGTGAGTGTTCCATTTATTATTTTGGGATTTATCATCATGTATCATAACAGTGATGAGCGTATGTATACTTGGCTCAATTCGAATCAAGATTTAAATGCTCGAATCGTTGAATATGTAAATGGAATTCATGTCATTAAGACGTTTGGACAGAGTAGACGTAGTTATCAAAAGTTTACAGATTCTGTTAATTACTACTTCTCCTCTACATTAGACTGGTGGAAACAGAGTTGGATTGCGATGGCTATATTATTTGCGTTTGTAAATTCACCAATTCTTGGAACGTTACCGGTTGGTTTATATTTGTACTCACAACAAATCATCAATATGTGGCAGCTTATGTTGGGGTTAATCCTACCGTTATCAATTATTCCAAATGCATTCCAAATCATGATGAGTATGGAAATCTACTCCTCAATTGAAACGGGGTTCCGCATGATTCGTAAAGTGCTTACGATGCCTGAGCTTGTAAGACCTAATCAGGAAGTGACGCTATCAGATCAATGTTATCGATTTGAAAATGTATCATTCTCATACGAAAAGGGTATTGAAGTATTGCATGATATCAACTTTGAGGTAAAACCAAATTCTGTATTTGCGATTGTTGGAGAAAGTGGAAGCGGAAAGTCTACAATTGCCAAGTTAATGGCTGGGTTCTTTGATGCGGATGCTGGAACAATTACCTTTGGTGACCAAGATGTCAAAAGTATACCAACATCACAACTTATGAAACATGTAGCGTATGTTGCACAAGATAACTTCTTATTTGACACAAGTATCCGTGAGAATCTAAAGATCGCAAAAGCAGACGCAACAGATGAAGAGATTCAAGCGGCTTTGAAAGCAGCGAACTGCTTAGAACTAATTGAACGATTACCAGAAGACTTAAATTCAAATGCGGGTGATTGTGGAAAGTTTCTTTCAGGTGGTGAAAGACAACGCATTACACTTGCTAGAGCGATGCTAGCAGATGCGAAGTGTATCATTCTGGATGAAGCTACTGCATATGCGGATGTTGAAAACGAAGCGAAGATCCAAGAAGCGCTAAGCAGATTAATGAAGGATAAGACACTGATTGTTGTGGCTCATCGACTGAATACAATTGTAGGTGCTGATCAAATTATGGTGTTAGGTCATGGCAAGATTGAAAGCATCGGTACCCACAAAGAATTAATACAGAATTCTTCTGCGTATCAAAAACTATGGCAAAGCTACAGTGGTAAGGAGGTGGTTGAATGAACTACTTTCGTAGATTATTTGAATTAGTTGGAAAAGATAAAGTGAAATTTATCTTTGGCTTATTCTTTGCGTTCTTCAAGAATTTTAGTTTCATGTTCATCTTTGGTGCGTTGTATATTGCGTTCTTGAACATACATGCACTAACAGCTACGGTGATATGGAATTGCTTGATGATTATGGTTGGTGGAATCCTATTCCACTTTGTATTCCGTTACCTCGAGGATATTCTTGTTTCAGCTGAAGGTTATGTCATGTTTAGAAATTTCCGCTTGCAGGTGGGAGATGAATTAAAGAAAGCTCCATTAGGATATTTCGATGACGCAAAACTAGGAAATATTCAAGGCGCTATGACGACATCAATAAACGCACTTGAAAACTTTACCATGATGTTAGTCACTGGCGTGATTGCTGG
Organism: Solobacterium sp.; assembly: GCA_015256455.1. Lineage (GTDB taxonomy): Bacteria > Bacillota_I > Bacilli_A > Erysipelotrichales > Erysipelotrichaceae > Bulleidia. Next base: position 2,949 of record JABZMB010000091.1, read on the forward strand.
ATTTGGAATTTCTATCTTATTAACCATTGCGATGTTTAAAATGAATGTATCATTAGGATTATTTATGATTCCGGTGTTAGTGATACTAGCATTTACCTTAGGCAAACTTTACAAAATCGCAATGAGAAATGTTCCTCTACAACATAAAGTTGAACAAGAGATGAATTTTGCGGTAATTGATATGATTCGTGGTATGTCTGTTTTAAGAACATATCCGATTAACGAAGATAATCCTGTTAAAAATATGATTCAAGAAAAGGCAAAAGACCTTTATGCAAAGAAAAAGGAAGTTGATGTCCGTTGCGAGGTAGAGTTTTCATGGCGTGCTAAAATTTATAGTTTTATCGTAAACGCTGCAAGTGTTATCTTAATCATTCTTACAGTTCATCTATACATGCATGATGAGATTAACTTTGCGAATTGTATGACTATGTTGGTTGGTTCTTACTTAATCTTCTTAGGCTTAGCTCCTTTAAGCGATACTGCCTTCTTATACGCAAAGATTCCAGGTCAACAAAAGTACTTAGATGATGTATTCCAAATTCCTCAAT
>JABZMB010000092.1 GCA_015256455.1 Solobacterium sp.
CTGTAACTGGAGTATTCTCATCTAGATATAAAATTCTTTTAATCCCTGCATTCTTGCCAGCTTCCTCATCCAACCTTCGATCACCTATATATGTACAATACTCTGGATTAAGTTTGAATTTATTTATAAGATACTGAATACCTTCTGGATCTGGTTTTTTCGCAAATCCATCATCACCTGTAATTGTGTAACTAATGTAAGCTGCAATCTCCAAATTTTCTAATACATACTGTGTCGTATGGTCTTTATGTGTATATACAAAATTTCGGACCCCTTTTTGTTGTAGTAAAAGTAGTGTTTCCTTTGCGTTTTTGATTAGCTTTACTTTATCATTGCCCGCATCCTGTAAAGTTGTGTAATATTGATAAACCGTTTCAAACTGCAAACCTTCTCTCTGTGCAAATTCACGTAAGAATTGGTGCACAGAATGAAGGATAACATACTCTTGAAGATATTCGCGGTCATATGTATGACCGTAATATGCCATTGTAGCTTGCAAACTATCCAAAATAACCTCATAAGAATCTAATAATGTTCCATCCAAATCCCATATACATGCATTGATTGGTTTGATTGGAATTCTTGTATATACTTCCTCTTCATCTTCATGATGAATATAAGCACCGTTATCGAGTTGTACATGCAAGGAGGCTGGATTATCTTTGTGAGAAGCCATATAGACTTCATCTTCTCGAATAACGTCTTTTGCAATAGATAGCAATAATGCGAGTCCTTTCTTCGCATAACCTTGATTTCTATATGCAGGTAAAATTCCATAGCCAATATGTCCAGACCCATTTTTCAAACTCTCATTGAGATAATGTCTTAACTTATATACACCAACAATATGTTCGTCTTCCCACAGGAAATAGTATGTCTGTGGGACATATCCTGGTTTTAAGTTGATGCCATTTGCAATATCAATTAGTTTTGGCATTGTTTCATGCATGAATGTTTCTTTGTCAATTCCATAAAATGGATTCATAAATCCATTTTCATCTTTTGGCATTTCTTTTAATACTTGGTATATGGAATCCACATCTTGCCAATTTAATTCTCGTATTTCTAACATATTTATTCCTCATTGATTACTTTCGCGATAGAGCCATGGCTTCCATGTAAATCTTTGGTTACGATAATGCCTTTATGGATACGCTCTTTTAGTTCTTTAACATGTGAAATGATACCAACCAATCGATTTGCACCAGATAAGTTCATTAATGTCTGAATTGCAGTATTAAGTGAGTCTTGATCTAATGTACCAAAGCCTTCATCAATAAACATCGTATCAATTTGAATACCACCTGCTTGGGATTGAATTTCATCTGACATACCTAATGCCAAAGCAAGAGATGCGATAAATGATTCACCACCCGACAAAGAGCTAACTGGACGTACTGAGCCATTCGTATAGTCAATCACATCTAAATCTAATGCTTCATGGCTTCTCTTATCTTTCACACCTGCACTACGTACAAGCTGGTATTGTTGGTTAGACATCGATAAATAACGCTCATTTGCCTTTTGAATCATACGGTCAAGATATGCAATCTGAACATATTCTTGTAAAGTAATTTTCTCTTTACCCGAACGGCCATTACCCATTGCGACATCCGCAAGTTCTTTTAAGCTACTATAGCGAGATAATTTTGTTTGATATGTCTCATGTTCAAATTTGATTTTCTGTTTCATGTCTTGTGCATCAGTTTCATACAACTGCACATTGTGAATATTCTTGAGGTTTTCTTCCTGTTGAACTTGTAGATTTTCGATTTCAATTTGAAGTGATTTTAGTTGGTTTTGTTGAAGAGGAATCTCTTCAATGGATATAGATACCTTTTCCTTCAACATATCGATCTGCGCATTTACATACACTAGTTCATCCATTGCCTGTTTCGTTGCATTTGTTAACTGATCGATTTGTTGTTGGTATTCTAAGATTTGTTGTGTAATTATAGACACATGATTCTTCGCTTCTGCTTCAGAAGAATACTTCAATTTTCCTGTAATCTCTGCTACTTGTTTTTGAATCTGCTCATGTTCAACAGATAACTTTGCATGCGTAATTTCATTCTGACTTACTTCGTCAGATACAACAGTTAATTTTTGTTGTAACTGTGGAATCAGTTTTAGTAATTCCTGATAACGTTTTGACTTCAATTGTAGTTGCTTAATATGTGTTGATATTTCTTCTTGTTCATTTTTTAGTTGTACTGTATGTTCATCAATAAACATCTGTGCATCTTCAATTGGAATAACTTGTTCCGTAACAGACTTCAACACTAAATCTAATTCATTTTTCAATGAACTCATCTTAAGATTTGCATCTGCACATGCTTTACTAGCCAGTTGGTATTCTTTTTCAGCTTGTTCCACTTTCTTTTTGTATCGATTAATTTCTTCTTGTGTAACAAGTTTGTCACTGTGACTTGCAGGATGCGGATGATTTAAAGATCCACATACAGGGCACGGTTTACCTGTACTTAATCTTGAAGCCAGCAATCCTGCTTGATTTGCAAAATAGGATATTTGTGCATCATCATACTGCTTTTGAATCTCTGCTTTCACATCTGTAGTATTTTGCAAAGATATTGTTTTTTTCTTTAAATCTTCTACTGCAATTTGAAATTCTTTTTGTGTCATGCTCGCATGATAAAAAGTGGATATCTTCTTTTGTAGTTCTTCTTCCTTTATCACAAGTTTATTCAAAGACACTTCACAATTTGTTAATGTCTGTAACTCCTTCTGCTTCAAAGCGATATCTTCATCTAATTGTTTCTTTAAACTAGTTTTCGCTTCTAAATCCTTTTTTACAGAAGATAGTTGTTTTTTGATTTCTGATAATTTTGTTGTCAATTCCGTTAGGCGGACATATTCAGGGAGTTCATGTTCAATTTGAACCTGGTCCTTTTTTAGGCCATCTATCTGAAGCTTATACTTTTCACCATCAACCTTTAACTTATCTTCAAAATAACTTACCTTTTCTTCTTTAGCAGGTTTTTCGCTTATCAGTTTTCCAAGCGAGAGAAGATCTTGTAGTTGTTTGGCTTTTTCTGCTTCTTCCTTGCGAGATTTCTGTAATTGTTTTTGAATAAGATCTTTTTGTTTCTGAAGAGTTTTTATTTCTTCTTTTGCATTTGCGACAATCTTATCTAACAAATCATATACTGGCTGTATATCATCTATCGCAAATGTTTCTAGTATCTGTTCGTATTCTTCTTGTAAGATTATAGGAACACGAATATCACTGATGATTTGTTGCAAACGTAGTTTAGCCTCATTCAGCTTTGTAGTACCTTCCTTTGCCATTTGATTTAAACGATCCATGAGGATAGAGTACTTACTTGTCATGAATACTTTTTCAAATAGCTTTCCACGTTCTTTTGTGTCCGCATTTAAAATTTCGAGGAAGCTTCCCTGTGCAATCATTGCAATCTGACGGAATTGGTCTCTCTTCATGCCAAGT
>JABZMB010000093.1 GCA_015256455.1 Solobacterium sp.
TAATGCCTGAACGTCTTTCGATATGATCAATGAGTTCGTTTGTTGAAAGAATATGGGATTCGTCGGATAGTTCTTCGAGAATTTGTAGCACAATAAATGGTAAAAATTTCTTTTCTGCCATAAAATTTCTCCTGTTTTATTAATTTTAGCATAAGTGGCATGTTTTTTGTACACTGTCAAATTTAATCTATAGTCATAGGAGGCGGATTGTATCAGAGGATATAATCCTAAAAGAAGATGAAGAAAATCATAAAATTCTTTTTAGTAGTATTCGTATTATTTGGTATCACAAAAGTCTTTGGTAAACATGATGATCAAAAGCAAACCGAAGAAACAACAACCGTTACAACTACAGCAGAAACAACTTCTACAACAACTCCAAAACCTGAACAAGAAACAAAAGAAGAAACGAGCACAAAGGAAGATACAAAAGAAGAAAAAGTATCAGAAGCACGTGCAAAGTATCAACAGATTGTATTAGGAGATCCTATGTATGACGGTGAAGGTGGAACATCTTTTGAAGATGTTAAAGCAATCCTTGGAGAACCAGATTCCGTTAGCCAAAATAGCTATGGTGATTCACAATCTCTATTTGCGACATGGCATGATTCCTCTTTGAAAGGGATGGCTAGCTTTACAGTATCCTTTACGAATAATCTAGCAACTAGTAAAGGATATTCGGGATTTAGTTTTGTAAATCATAATGAGAAAGTTACGCTAGACGAATTCAATGCGATTGTTACAGATGGTTCATTCTCTTATGATCAAGCAATTGCACAGTTTGGCCAACCTGATAGTGAGTCTGAATCTCTATTCTATGGTTCTTACTCAAATAATGTATCTTGGTACAATGCGAATGGTAGCTTTGGAGCTAACTTTGATATTACATTTAAAGATGGTTACGCTACCGGTAAAGGTCAGTACGGAATGAAATAATGCTTGCTCCATATCCTAACATGATATGGAGTTTTTCTTTCAAGGCAGTTTTTTTGTACCACCACTTATCTATACTAGAATCATCGATGGAAGGAATAAAAATATGAAAGAAAATGATTTTATAACGATTACAAATATCAAAGAGTATATCGAGATAGGGATGATAAAAATAGGTGAGGTGCTTCACTTGAAAAAAGAACCAGACAACGTATACGATATGGAATCGATCATGGTAGAAGACAAGAATGAAATCCCAATTGGACATGTCGCAAATTCAGTCAGTAGTGTTGCAAAGGGTACACATTCAGCTGGGTATATATATCAAAGTTTTAAGGATTCAATACTTTGCACAGTAAAATTTATTTATCGTGATATGATCATTGCACAACTGCAATCATCACAAGAAGAGAAAAAAGACATGCTGGATTAGCCGCATGTTTTTTTGACATTCTACATATTTTATCTAATGATATAGAATACATACTTGCATGTTTAATATTCATATTGGTAATATAATAATTACAAGAGTGATGTATTGATGTAAGAGTGAGATATTTATCTCACCCGGAGGATATATGAATCATAAAATATCGAACATACTAGTTACTGGGATGTTTTTGTTGAGTGGCTGTACTGCTTATTTAAAGCCGGCTGTAAAGCCTGGAGTTAAAAATGCAAAAGTAGCCGATGGAACATATGAAGGCAAAGCGGCAGCGTATGCAGTTGATGGTGAGATGAAACTGAGTGTTACATTTCAAGATAATAAGATTGTATCTATTGAAACAATTCATGCAGGAAGCACTGCAAGTATCTATAGGGAAATCGAGGATAAACTATTTCCACGTATCATTGATAGTCAGTCTATTCATGTTGATAATATTACAGGTGCTACTGAATCCAGTATTGCCGTAAAATATATCCTTCAAAACATTATCAACGAAAATGGTGGTAATGCAGATGAGTGTAGAATTGAGATTCCTAAGTCGACGGATATTGTGAAGAAAGAAGGATATGATGTTATAGTTGTTGGTCTTGGAACATCTGGTATCACATCCTATCTAAGTGCTGCTAGTAATGGAGCTATTGTATTTGGGATGGACTCGGCTGCTAAAATCGGTGGAAATGGTGCCATGGCAGCGGGTGCGATGGCTGTAAATCCTACAACACAGGTTGCACTAAATGATGGGACTCCGTTTGTAAATGAAGAGGAGTTAATACAAGACTGGTTAGCCTATACAGAAGGTGATGCGAAAGAAGAAATCATTCGTAAGTATGTTAAGGAATCAGGAAAAACATTTGATTGGTTAGAATCAAATTTTGATTTTCACTTTGGTGAAAAGATGTTTGCTTTCTACCATACAAAGTTATGGCCGTTATGGACAACCTATACAGATAAATCAGGAACGGATAAAGATACTGCATATATAAATTCAATGAACCAGGCAACTGCTTTAAATGAAAAAAATGAGTATATGACGGAACTAACTGCGCAAGAGTTATTAAAAGACAACAATGGCAAAGTCATTGGTGTAAAAGCTGTTTCCTATGATGGCACAACATATGAGATATATGGAAAGTCAGTTATCTTGGCAACTGGTGGATTTATCGGAAATGAAGAGATGTGTCAAAAGTACACAGGAAGTGTATGGCATACGTATGGTATGACCCAGTGTAATGGTGCTGGTATTAAAATGGCTCAAACACTAGGTGGTACGTTAATGAATCCTGATGTAGGAGTTTCAACACATATTGCACAGGTTTCCAATATTATTCGCTCTGATAAAGTTAGTGCAGATGAAAAAGCAATTCTTACATCATTACTACTTGATACTAGTGCTGTCATGGTAGACTCATCTGGAAATCTATTTAATGAAAAAGCAGGAAAGAATCTTGCCTTTAATGCATGGTTAGCTGGAAAGGAATTTTATACTATCTATAGTGCAGAAGAAATCACCAAGATGAAGACGAGTGGAATACCTACATTCAATAAACCAACATTCTTATCACAAGGTGGTAATTACGAACCAAATACACCAATTCCTAATATTGAAAGTATATTGGCGTTTGGAGAAAAATATGACAATGTGATTACTGCAGAGTCAATTTCTGAACTAGGTGATAAACTTGGTATCAAGTTAGCGATATCTGATGTACATGGCAAAACGGATGGAAAATTCTATGCGATTAAAGGTGCTGCATACGTATATTCTACAAGCGGTGGCTTAGATGTGGATACAAACTTTAATGTACTAACAGCTGATCATAAACCAATCCCAAATGTATATGCGGTCGGAAATGATTCCATGGGTGTATTATTTGCGTCTGGGAAAGCATATGTTACCTATGGTGGTGCAGCACAGGGTTATGCATTAACCTCTGGACGTTTAGCAGGAT
>JABZMB010000094.1 GCA_015256455.1 Solobacterium sp.
GTCGACCAATTTAATAACCACATACCAGAGGAACAGAGATACCAACGCCAATTTGATATCGACTGTACAGAATGTGGTTCTAAACTCATATGCAATGGAATTGAACTAGGATAATGTACGAATTCTACTCAAAAGTAGAAATAGAATCACACTTACAATGAATAGAATACACGCTACCAGATACATTGCGAAATAAAGATTTATGACTAAACCAGTTGAAAGTAGTATCGGTAATCCAACCATAAATAAACTAGTCAACATCGTTAAGCCAACCTGTAAACTTTGCTTAATTGGAACAATTTCATTGTCCCAACTATAATTCGCAAATCGATAGTCTAGTGCAAATCCCAAGATTGCAGTAAAGATAGAATATGCTAATGGAATAAGTAGCACCGCAATCATCTGTTCAACTGATAACGAAAATCGTAAGAATACTGCGATGATTGCGCAAACATATCCTATTAGATGTAACGATAATGTTACCGATATCTTACTAAATATAATATCTTTCATCTTGATTGGAGCAGTTTGAATAATCCATAAATTCTTTCCTTCTAATGATAAGGAAGAAGCCGAAGGGAATGTAAACGCCAACATTCCTGCAATGACAAGTGGAATATAATCCTCCACATTTATAGGAATTTGCGATACTTTCAACATGGAAAACAGTATTGTTGGTGGCACAAACACCAACAATACACTCCCTATCACTAACATAATGACACCAAACCCCTGATTGATTACTGCTAAATATGAGCCAAAGAAACGCTTCATTTCTTTTTGGTATAACGCATATAATGTAGAGCGCTGATTGAAAGTTGCTTCATGATATATAACTCTATGTTTGGTGGAAAGCTTATGAAGAACTTCATATTTCCATGTAAGCATATAGAAGGTTAACATAGAAGCAATGATTGATATGCATGCATATAATAGGTTTGATTTTAAAAACATCAAGGATAGTGGGTATATCTGTATCATTTGTAGTCCTATCGTAGTAGATAAACCACCGACACCTTGAGACAGAAAGATTCCTACCATCAAACCAACAAACAATAAAACAGATAACAGTACTTTTATTACTGTTGTATGTTTAACAAAAGATGCTACATACAGAATACCCACACCAAAGATGATTGCAATTCCTATCGGTATCACCGGAACAAACACAAGGGAAAGAATACCGGATAAAAACTGTAAGTATGCATGTGTAGTAAGTACATGCACCACCATACCCGGCAACATCATTCCACAGGTGAAACAAAACGCAAAGATATAAACAATCAATAATTTACTTGCGATAATATCTCTTTTAGAAACTGGCAGTGAGTGCAACATTTCATAATCATTACCCTCAAACAATAATGCATTCAACGTAAACAATAATAATGTTATTAAAGCGACACTCGTTAGCGACAACAAACTTGCATACACATATTCAACAAGTCCTGCATGTATCAAGTTCATTGTTGTTGTGACAGAAAATGCCCCAATATTTATTGCCATATAGACAATAACAACAACGAACAATACCGCTATATTACGTTTTTGTTTATTGTTTCCGCAAAAATCATTTATGGGTAGTGTATTTAAGAGTTTTGCTTTTGATAAATGAATGATTTGATTCATTATGCATCCACCTCCATAAAGAACTCTTCTAATGACTGTGTCCCTTTTACGGTATCCGTATTACCACATGTAACAAGTTTTCCTTTATGGATAATAGCAATTTTGTTACAGAGTTTCTCTGCAACATCTAAAACATGAGTTGAGAAGAAAATTGTACATCCTTTCTGCGTCATTTCTTTCATAATATTCTTGAGTTCAAATGTAGCTTTTGGATCCAACCCTACAAATGGTTCATCTAAGATCAATATCTTCGGTTCATGTATAAGAGCCGCAATAATTGCAGTACGCTGTTTCATCCCATGTGAATATGAAGAAATCATATTTCCCAGGGAATCTGTCATTTCGAAAAGATTCCCATATGTTTGTATGCGATTTTTTCTATCTTCAGAAGATATATGATACAAATCAGCGATAAAGTTAATGAATTGATACCCCGTTAAATGTTCATATAAATCAGGATTATCCGGTATATATGCCAATTGTTGTTTGCATAAGATTGGCTCACTTTGGATAGAATGACCATTTATTAAAATTTCACCTTCATCAAAGCCATGAATACCAACGATTGCTTTTATAGTAGAAGTTTTTCCAGCACCATTAGCTCCAATAAAGCCATAAATATCACCATCAGAAATAGATAAAGATAAGTGTTCTACAGCAACTTTTCCATCATACTTCTTCGTTAAATTTTTAATTTCAATCATAAATCTTCCTCCCGTAAGGTTTCTACACAAAACACTTTTTTATTACAACATGGGCAAGTCAGTTTTCTAGTACGATACGTATGTCTCGCCCAAAAAAACTCTTTTCCATTTGGTCTAAAAACGGTATGACATTCAGGACAGATATAAGCAACAATATGCATATATTTTTTGAATAAAATTGATCCAAAAATAATTATCAATACCTCAACAACAAGATATATCCACCAGTTTCTGCTAAATAGCGAATACACAAATGATGCACCTTGTATGATACCAACTATGATTCCAATGATGAAAAGCTGTATCCGGTAATGTTTTAATCGTTCTTTCCGTTTCAAAATATACGCAATATTTGGCATTGATGCTGGTGTTATCACTGGTAATGCATTTAATTGTTCACGAAATGATTTTGCATCTTGAAGTTTTATTTTTTGTTCCTCAACTTCTTTCTCTATTGCAAATATACGTTCATCAATTAAAGCCTTAATTATATTCTCGCCATTATCTTGCTGGTAAATACTGGCAATATCATCAATGGATAATCCTAGAGAGCGCAAATAAATTAATAATCTTAATTTTTCTACATCTTCAGAAGTATACATACGTCTACCACCTTCACTTAGTTCAGTAGGAATTAGTAGTCCTCGTTGATCATAATATTGAACTGTACGAACAGTAATACCGCATAATTTCGCAATCTCACCTGTCGAATACATTTTTTGATTAGTTCTTTCTATAGTATCACGCATATCTCTCGCCTCTTAATAACGATAGTTTATCACGCAACGTCACAAGCAAGTCATTTTTATTTTTTTCTTTAAAATTGCAAAAAAATCAATCGAAAGAAATTTATCTTAAAAACCTCTTGCAAAGATAAAATTTAAATTATATAATCATAAAGCATTAAGCGAGATGGTTTCTTAGCTCAGTTGGTAGAGCAACTGACTCTTAATCAGTGGGTCGAGGGTTCGAGCCCCTCAGAGACCACCATAAA
>JABZMB010000095.1 GCA_015256455.1 Solobacterium sp.
AATGCATGTTTCATTGGTCTCTTGAACAATATTGATATATTGTTCAATATCATCCGCGTCATCTTCTTCTTTTACGACATTTACTACTGCATTTGATACATTCTCTACCGTACGCTTTTTACTTGCCTCATACATCGGCTCTAGTAGAACAGCTTGAAATATAAATACGATAGCCACAAGTACAAATGAGAACACAGAAAGATATAAACCAATCTTCCAGCGTAGACTAATATTCTTTTTTGATTTAGGCGTCAACTTTTTCAAAACGATAGCCAACTCCTCTCAATGTAATAATATACTTTGCATAATCACCTAAGTTCCTACGCAATAGTTTAATATGCGTATCAAGGGTACGATCATCGCCAAAGAAGTCATAACCCCAAACATTTTGTAAGAGTTGTTCACGTGTTAACGCAATACCCTTGTTTTTTACAAGATAGACTAGTAATTCATATTCCTTTGGAGATAACTGAATACGTTGGCCTTCAATTGTAACGGTACGTGCAGAATAGTCAATTACCAAATCATCCACTTTGAACTGCTCATTTGATACAGTCTCAACTGGCTGTACTCTTTTTAAGATAGCATGAATACGCATCATTAACTCTTTGGAAGAGAATGGTTTTACAACATAATCATCAACACCAACATCAAAACCATGAATACGGTCATATTCTTCGCCTAATGCAGACAATAGAATAAATGGTAATTGTGGCTTCGTCTTTTTAATTTCTTTCACTGCAGAAAATCCGTCTAAGTGAGGCATCATAATATCCATAACAACAAGATCATAATGATTCTTTTCGCACAGTTCTACTGCTTCCATGCCATCTGCAGCTTCAGCTGTTTCAAAACCTTCATGTTTTGCATATTTGATAATCAGTTCGCGAATTTTTGCTTCATCATCTACAATTAGAATCTTTGTCATGGAACATCCTCCTTATGAGTATCTTAGTAAAGCTATGTGAACGATATGTGAATACTTTAAATACTTTCGATGAATTCTGCTACAACATCTAATTCCGGTACGACAACTTCATCGATACTACCCTTATCTGCAGCAGCTGGAATCTCTGGATTCATTGGAATCTGTGCAAGTAGTGGTAAGTGATACTTCTGTGCAACTTCGTGTGCATGTGACTTACCAAAGACATAAATCTTTTCATCACAGTTCGGACATTGAACATAAGACATATTCTCAACAAGACCTAACACCTTGATGTTCATCATAGATGCCATGTTAATTGCTTTTTCAACTACCATGGATACTAAATCCTGTGGACTTGTTACTACAATAATTCCATCAAGTGGTACAGATTGGAATAATGTTAATGGAACATCACTTGTTCCTGGAGGCATATCTACAAACATGTAATCTACTGCTTCCCATAATACTTCTGAATAGAACTGTTGCAGAATAGAAGCCACCATAGGACCACGCCAGATAACTGGTGTCTCATCCTTATCAAGCAACATATTCGATGAAATTAACTGCATTCCACTCTTTGTGATTGCTGGATAAATAGTACCCTTAAAGCCTTCTGCCTTTGATGTAACTCCAAAAGACTTGCCTTGGGATGGACCTGTGATATCGCCATCTAATACAGCTACTCTATGATTTCTCTTTTGCATCATAGATGCCAGCATCGATGTCACAAATGACTTACCTACTCCACCCTTACCTGATACAATACCGATTACTTTCTTGACGCTAGCGCCCTCATGTAATTCAAATTTCTCAATACCTTTTTTATTAGGCATACGGAAGCCATAATCTTCCGGTGTTTTTCCTTTTGCGTTTCTTTCACTCATTTTCATCACCTCTTTACCCATTTTACTATAAACACTGATAATTTTTCTCTATTTTGCCTATATTCTAGATATATATGATATTATTGTTGCGTTAAAGGAGATATATCATGTCAGGATATGTAGTTGTAGGTTCCCAATGGGGCGATGAAGGAAAAGGAAAAGTCGTTGATTTACTGGGAACTAACGTCAATATGGTAGTCCGTTTCCAAGGTGGCAATAATGCAGGACATACCGTTGTCGTGAATAATAAAAAGATCATTTTACACTTATTACCATCAGGTATTTTAAACGCTGATGCCACATGCATTATTGGCCCTGGTGTTGTCGTTAATCTATCCGTGTTATTTAAGGAAATTGAAACATTAGAATCTCAAGGTTTTACATGTAATCACCTAAAAATTAGTGACCGTGCTCACCTCATCATGCCATATCATGTAAAGATTGATGAACTACAAGAGTTACGTGCAGGTGCTGGTAAGATTGGAACAACAAAGAATGGTATCGGTCCATGCTATGCAGATAAATATACACGTATTGGTATTCGTGTTTGTGATTTGCGTGATTGGGATGTATTCCAAGAAAAACTAAAGATTGTTCTTGCACAAAAGAATGAAGAAATTGTTAAACTCTTTAATTCAGAACCATTTGATTACGATGAAATGGTTGCTACATTCAAAGAATATAGAGAACGTCTATTACCAATGATTTGTGATGCTACCGATAAAATCAATAAAGCATTAGACGCAAAACAAGTTGTTTTATTTGAAGGTGCACAGGCAAACATGTTGGATATCAACTATGGTACATATCCATATGTTACCTCCTCATCCCCTACAGCTGCAGGTGTATGCGAAGGCGCTGGTGTATCTCCACGTAAATTAGACCACATCATAGGAGTAACAAAAGCATACTCCACACGTGTTGGTGAAGGACCATTTGTTACTGAGTTACAAGATGAAGAAGCACATGCTCTTCGCGAAAAAGGTTTTGAATATGGTGCTACAACAGGAAGACCACGTCGTGTTGGTTGGTTAGACTTACCAGTTGTTCGTCAGGCGGTTTTAATTAACGGTCTAACAGAGATGGCTCTTACAAAACTAGATATCCTAACAGGCTATGAAAAGTTACCTGTATGTGTAGGATACGAAATTGATGGTAAAGAATATGATACCGTTCCAGCTTCTCTAAAAGACTATGCTAAGGCAAAGCCAATTTATAAATATTTTGATGGCTGGCAAGAAGATATATCTAATGCTAGAACATTTGATGAGTTACCTGCTAACTGTCAAAAGTATGTACGCTTCATCGAAGAATATACAGGTACAAAGTTCTGCTTAGTATCAGTAGGACCAGATCGTAACGCAAACATTGTATTAAGAGATATTCTTAAATAATCATTGAATCCATATCAATTTCTGATATGGATTTTTTCATATAAAAAAGTCGACAGAATATTTCTATCGACATTTTTAGTTTTAGAAAATTTGATTAGATTTGTATCTATT
>JABZMB010000096.1 GCA_015256455.1 Solobacterium sp.
GTTAATTACTTAACGTTAGCGAAGTACTTGATTGTACGAACCATCTGAGAAGTATATGAGTTCTCATTGTCATACCAAGAAACTGTCTGTACCTGGTATGTGTCGTCATCAATCTTAGCTACCATTGTCTGTGTAGCGTCGAAGATAGAACCATGTGTTTCATCAACGATGTCAGAAGAAACGATTTCTTCTTCATTGTAGCCGAAGCTTTCAGAAGCAGCAGCCTTCATTGCAGCGTTGATAGAATCAACAGTTACATCCTTACCCTTAACTACAGAGATTAAGAGTGTTGTTGAACCTGTAGGAACAGGAACACGCTGAGCAGCACCGATTAACTTGCCGTTTAACTCAGGAATTACAAGACCGATAGCCTTAGCAGCACCTGTTGAGTTAGGAACGATATTGCAAGCACCAGCACGGGAACGACGTAAGTCACCCTTACGCTGTGGTCCATCCAAGATCATCTGATCGCCTGTGTAAGCATGAACTGTTGTCATGATACCAGATTGGATTGGATATAAATCATTTAATGTCTTAGCCATTGGAGCTAAGCAGTTTGTTGTACATGAAGCAGCAGAGATAATCTTGTCTTCAGCTGTTACAACATGTTCGTTTACACCGTAAACTACTGTTGGTAAGTCGTTTCCTGCAGGAGCAGAGATAACAACCTTCTTAGCACCAGCCTTGATGTGTGCTTCAGACTTAGCTTTGCTTGTGTAGAAGCCTGTGCATTCTAGAACTACATCGATGTCTAATTGACCCCAAGGTAGGTTGCTAGCATCAGCTTCCTTATAAATTGTAATTTCCTTACCGTCTACAGTGATTGTTCCCTTTTCATCATCTGCAGAGATTTCATGATCCCACTTACCGTGTGTTGTATCATGCTTTAATAAGTAAGCTAGCATGTGAGGTGTTGTTAAGTCGTTGATTGCAACTACTTCATAACCTTCAGCTACAAACATTTGTCTAAAAGCTAGACGGCCAATACGGCCAAAACCGTTAATAGCAACTCTTACATCTGTCATATTGTCTTTCAAAGACCTCCTTTTGTTGCATTTATATTATATGTTTTAATATGTTTTCGGTCAATTAAGAGCATTTGAATGTAAGCGCTATCGTGATGAATTTCACTAAAAATTCTTCTAACTTTTTGAATAAATTGATACCATGTGAATTTAAAGACTTTTTATACTTATTTTTAATGGTCCTTTAATAACTTTTCAAGAATCTCTTGAATATCCGATGTACTATCCGCAATTGTTTCTTGGTTTTCGTAAGCGATAAGTCCCATAAGTTTATAGCCATACCAATCGTCACTAGTCAGATAAAAATTCAGTGCTTTATCTCCCTCATCAGATAACCTCTGTACTGTTACAATTCTTCCACCTATGGTGTATTCTTCTATTGCCGAATCAATAGGATGCAAATTTGTAAATTGATGTGGAAGATTTTCCTTCGTAACATACAATCGAAAGGTATATCCCTTTTTATTTCGATATGAATTTACAATATATTCAAAATATTTCCCAATATACTGCTTATGTGCAAAATAATTTCTTTGAACATAGATATTATTAATTTGTAGGTTCTCTATACCACAATCCCATGGTGGCTCACCGGTTTTACAACCTAACACATCATCATAATCAAATCGCAAATGATATTCGTTTGATACCTCTTCTTTTAGTTCTTTGATTTCATCCTGATTGGTAGTATTGATGATTCTCTCATAAAAGAACTCTGGTCTACCTGGAATTCTTGGAAGTAAATATGGAATGATACATACTACGAGTATGATAACTACGCTGTAGATTGCAAGATGAAAGAAGTTGGCATGATCTCTTCTCATAACAATCACCTCAATGATATACATTTCTGTTTTTATTTATTATATAGTACAGAAAAAGAAGGATATACACCCTTCTTATGCAAATTCATTTAGATTAAGTGGTTTGATACTTGTCGCAAATGCTTGTTCAACAGTGGTAATATCTCTTCCTACAAGTTTGGAGAATAATTTTGCGTCATTGAGTCTTGCCATTGTAGAACCATATGTTTCAATCTTTGTCTCTGGGAATACGAGTGTTAAGTCTTCTGCTTCTGATACATGCAACTCTACAATATCTTTTTCAAATAGTGCTGCGTTACATAGTTTCATAAGGGCAGTGGAATCAAGGTAGATAAGTTCTTCAATTTCTAGTACATCACCCTTTGGTAACATCGTCGCATAACCTCTAATTTGGTCTTTACCGTTGTAGTAGGCTACAATCTTTCCACCCTGTGCGTTGATTTCCTTCTTATACTTTACAAAGTATTCTAGGTCTCTTGCATAATAACCATTGAATCGACGGATAAATGCAGAGTAAACCTTTAGTAAATCAATCGCCGTTGGTTCATAGGAACAGCCAAAGTTTGTACTACGCTTTACATCATCACGTGTTAAGCGATAGGTAGAGCGATTGTAGATATTATGGAATCCATATGGTTCATATAGTTTCTGATCATATGCCTGAATCAGAGTAATTAATTCAGTATGCTCGCATGCGTCTAATATAATTTCCATTAAGCGCTTCATATATCCACGCTTACGGTATTCAGGTAATGTTCCCACACCTAGAATCATACTCGTACGTAAAACTTTGTCATTAAACATCATTGCATGTGGAGCGCGAATGATTGCTGAGACAACATGTCCATCTTCTACATATACAAAGCAATTTTCTGGCACAAATAGATTCTTAAAGTAGTAATCAATATAGCCTTCATCCTCTTGTGGAAAACATACTTTCCAAAGATTCTTTACTTCGGTAGCTTGTTCTTTCGTTGCTTTTGTAATCATGATTCAACACCTTTCTTAATACGATACTTCTCAATAATACTGACTGGGTGATAGGACAGTTTAGCAGCTCTTAGATTTTCACGACCTGTATCATCTTCACGATTAACTAGTTCAATACCAGGAAATTCATGACTCAACATCTCTTTCATGATGCATTGGTAAAGACCTCTAACATCTCCATCTGCCTTTTCAATATTCTCTTGGCACATACGGTCTGATAACATTGATCCAATCGCAAAAGCACGTACATTGCCATCGATTCGAATCAAACCACCCTTGCATGGTAGTTCATTATATAAGTCTAAGATACGGAATGTACCAATTCTCTCGCTTTGTAAGAAATCATCTGGATCTTCAGATTTCCAATCTCTCAAATATCCAATACAATCATCGATATTTGTTTCATTGAGAGTTTCGTATGACCATCTGCCTTCATAGTCTTTATAGAACGCATT
>JABZMB010000004.1 GCA_015256455.1 Solobacterium sp.
GCTCTAGTAACCCATTAATCAAGACATTTCTTAACACAATTGTAATCTGACTTGCAGGAAAGATATTGCATATAGTTTGTATAGCTTCAGAAAACTGTGAGATAGGAATATATGCACCAATGATAAATCCCGAAACTGCAGATAATAAACCAAAGAACGCTCCACTAGCACTAATAGATTTAAGGAACAGTACTACAATCATGAAAATTGAAGTGGCTGAAATAGAACCTAACGCTACAACACCAAATGCTTTTAGAATATCAATTGCTACTAAATATATATCACCATGCATGCAAATGGTAGCTAAGCCAACCGCAAGAATAATACCAGTTAGAATCACTGAAGAAAAAGCAGCGGATACAAAGTAAGATAAAATAATCTGTCCTCTTTTCAGTGGTGTTGCAAGGATATCATAATCCACCTTGTTTTCTCTATCTTTTACAAGAGTAATCAAACAGTTATATGGAACAGTTATCATTGCGGAACCTAGAATACCTGTTAATAGGATTAGGTTTGCAAACATGTCTTTATCATTTTTATCAATGAGTGAAGATAACACTGGGAATTGGTTGATTGCACTATCCATCGCATTTACAAATGTATCTTTCAAGAATAATAAATATAATGCAAATACAATCATTGATGTTAGTAATGAAAATAGTATTGATTGCTTATCTTTAAAAAATAATAATAAATTTCTTTTTGTTAGTCCTAAAAATCCTCTCATGTTATTCACCAAGCTTTCTACCTGTTAAGTTCAGGAATACGTCATCCATACTTCCTTTTACGACTTCATAATCCGTAATTTGATGGCGATTTAGATATAAGAATTCTGTTAGGTTAAATTCCTTTTGTGATTCTAGATTCACGATATAGTGGTCAACCTCATACGTATATTCAAAGTCGCTGATTAACTTCTCATTTTCACAATCCTGTTGCGTGTACCAAATCAATTTTGTATTTGTATACTTATTCTTTAAACCGGCTGGAGTATCATTCGCCACAATATGTCCTTTATCTAGAATTACTACTCGATCAGCATCTCTGACTTCTTCCATGTAGTGTGTTGTAAGGAATATTGTCATGTGCTTTTCCTTACGAAGATAGTCAATATACTCCCACACCACTTTTCTAGACATAGGATCAAGTCCAGTAGTTGGCTCATCTAGGAATAGAATTTTCGGATTATGTAAAAGAGCTCTAATAATATCAACTCTTCTTCTCTGACCTCCAGATAACTTCTCATATTTTTGATTCCAAATGCTATCAAGTTCAAATGCCTGCATTAACGGATTCAAATGCTGTAGTATTTCATCTTTTCCAATACCATAATAAGATGCCCTTGTTAGAAGATTTTCTTTGACTGTTAACTTTCCATCTAGTACAGAGTTTTGAAAAACAATACCGATGTTCTCTCGTATCTTGTCATCATCTTTTCCAAGTTTATAATCAAATATTTCCACATCACCTTCTGTTTTATCAAAGATTGTACACAGCATATTTATCGTTGTAGATTTACCTGCACCATTCTCTCCTAGAAATGCAAAGAACTCTCCTTCTTTGACCTCAAATGAGATATGATCCACTGCAATCTTTTTGCCATATTTCTTTGTTAAGTTTTTTACTGTAATTGCGTTCATCGTAATAACTCCTCCTAAATCTATTTTCTTTCTGAAAGCATCTTATCACCATGAAAGAATAAAAAAAGTGCTACTCTACCAACCTGCATATACAGGCTACTGAGTTGCACTTTTTCTTTAAAAACATCTATTTTTTATTATTTAATAATCATTCTAAATCTTGCATGTCTTTGATAGCTGCATTGATTTTTATCTCATCAGACTTAGCAATCCATGCGGTCACAAACCATACAAAGATATAGATAATACTATACATAACTAGGGTTGACTGGACATTAAATAATGATCCATACCAATCAAACAAATAACCGCATAATACTACAATTCCACCAACTGATATAAAGTGAATCACTATTCTCATCCACATTACATTCTTCTTCAAACTATCTAAATCTAAAAGAAAGTAAGTTGGAAGCGAACACAGAAATCCAGTTAAACATATCGAAATAGGAACATTCCAACTTAAAGTTAATAACTCTGCACCTGAGATATAATGTTGAAGAATCATCTGTATTCCAATTCCAAAAAGAATAGCAGCTGAAATCATAACCGTTTGATGAAAAATAATTTTTGCTTTTTGCATTTTAGATTCCTAGCCTTTCTTTTAATTCTTTTACATAACTTCTTGCGATAATAACTTGTTCTCCATTCAAAAGTTCTGCTGTCATCCTACCGTTAATTTCAGATTTAACAGATTTGATCTTTCGAATGTTGATAATCATTGCCTTTGCGGCTCTGAAGAAATTACGAGTTAATTCACTTTCAAGTTCATATAGTCGATATGAAACTTCAAGCGTATTATCCTTCGTATAGATATATGTTCTCTTATCTATAGATTCAATATAATAAATTTTATCAATCTGACACATGACCGTCTGGTCATTATAACGCGCTGCTATAACACGACAGTTATTCTCAAGTGTATCGATTGCATTTTGAATTGTATCCGTTACTTCAACGACACTCAACTCAGCATGTTCATCATCATATGAATTTACTTTTTTGATTTCAACTTTCAATGTATCACCACCTATATCAACATTTATTCTACTTCACAAATTCTTGCATCTTAAAATACAAATCTACTTTTTCTACTATTTTATTTATAAAAAATCTTAGCCCAATCCTGTTTTGCATTTAAGATACGAGCCACAAATACTTTGTGATTCTCGATGTAATAAAATGCTAAATAGTTTTCTATGGGCATATATCGATAAGATTTACCATCATTAGTAATCTCACCATATCCCCTACTTGAAACCAAAGGACAGACTTCTGGAAACATTTCCAAAGTTTCAAAAGCACTTAAAATTAAATCAACTTTTCCATCAGCAGATTGCCGACTATAAAAATTAATAACAATATAGTTGTGAATATCACGTAAGTCTTTCTTTGCACTATCCGCAAGGAAAACAGGATACCGTTTTAGATTAGTCAAGATTAAATTCCTTTCTCACATCAGCTAGAGAAGTGACCTTACCTTGAGCAATTTCTTGATGCCCAGCTAAAATTTCTTTCTTTAAATCCTCAAATGCCACCTGATACTGTGTATCATTTAAATCACTAGAAACAAATTCCTTTGCATCAACTGTACCGTTTGCGATTTTTCTAAGTGCTGCATTCAGCACATCAGAAACTGTAATTTTCTCATCCTCTAAGATTTCTTTAGTCTTCTGGTAAGATACTGAATCTGCACGGAAATTTACTACTTGTGTACTTGCCATCCTAACCACTCCTTTGTAAATACATTTTGTATATACATAATAGCATAAAGGAAGTAATATAATCAAAAATATATCCATCATTATTATTTGTAACAATGATGGATATAAAAAGCACCCGCCTCCACCTATGACGGGTCATTTAGGGAATCGGTCATAGTAGAACTGTTTCCGCTTTAATTGCCATTGTCTCAACCTTATGATTACACGTCATAGCTGATGTAATCTGGCATCTTTCCATCTTCTTGATACTGTAAAAACAAACGGAATAATATATGACACGCCATTACATCAATTCCATCAGGTGTGCGATTCCAGCAGTTACTGCAATTTTCAATAATTATACGTCCATCACTAATCATTTGAGGGTAATCGACTCTCATAGGAATACGCTTAGTAATTAGCTTTTTTCTACCACTGGGCATCTTCTTTAATTTCTCATGTATTTCAGGTTCTGCAAAACAGCTACGAGGAATAGTTATCAACCCATCATATAAGTGTTTTTCATTTCTAAACTCTGGCTCATTCAAATTATAGCCACCATATTGATATATGATGGTTTCATTATCCTGTGCAACTAAATCTGCATGTGCACCAAATCCACAACTCATGCTAACACCTCGCTTCTATTCCAAAGTGTGATTCAACAATTTTATTTAGCTGATTTGCAATTTCAGAGAAATCACAATCCAAATCCAAAGTCTTAACGCTAATTGTATTACCGCTCATTTTATAACTGTTGTTAGGTAATACCGCTTCATCAGTTTTCGCATATAACAACATTCCAGATACCTCATGAGGTTGTGCTGATAGCTCAATTTCTTTATTTTTTACATAAGTAAATATCTGATAAAGGTTACCTGAATGAAGCGTATGAGTATCAAACTGCGATTGCGTAGTATGGGTATAATATTTTGCGTCAATAATCAACACTTTTTCTTTATAGGTAAGCATAATGTCTGTTTGCATTACCGGCAGCATTGCACCTATACCATCATCAAGCTGCCACGTTATCTGAGATGCATTTGCAGTAATTTCCGGATACTCTTTTCTGTAATACTCAAGTATGAATTTCTCATAAAACCTGCACATATGCTGCTCATCTATAAAATCCATAAGACGAGTACTACCATCAGAATTAGTCTGAAGAAGCCCTTTTACAACCAGATAACATATTGAAATCAGCAATCTGTATGTCTGATTATTACGGTTGTATTGAATATTCCAATTAACTGTATAAAGGTCTATAGACTCAACGTCACCAAAATAAACCATCAGTTTTCTTAGTTCTTTTTTACGAGTTTTTGAAATGTCGGAACGAAGCAGCAGCTCAACTGTAGATTTTATTATTCTATTCATCGTTCCATTTACAGAGAATTCATCATAAGTACAAATCATTTGTTTCTTCAACATTGTTTGTGGCTTGACGGACTCTGCAATATCTATTTTTCCTCGTATAGCAGATAGTGGCTCAGTCTGAAGAATATACTCTTTTCCCAAACCGCGTTTTATCTGAACAGTGATACCTTTTGCCAATATTGCTGCCATAAGCTCTGCGGTATTATTAAATTGTTCAGTAGCTATATTTTTGTAGCCTTGCTCATTCAACACTTGGAAGGCATACGACAGCATATAGTAGACATTTTTTATAGGTATCACTTAATCGCACTCCTTAGATTATTACCCCAATCTTTTACTTTTAACGGTTCATCAAACCAGTATTCCTTAAGAAGAGGAATCAACTCATATTCAACGATACCAGATAAGGTCTGCTCATCGATTGAATCAGCAGATAAATTGCAGAAATAACTGTGACCAATGCAGAACCCATCTCCTAAAGATCCGTCTACTGAAATTGCATTGTTTAAGTTCTCAACACAGTTGATGAGCTTATTGAATTTTTCGTTATCGATTGTCATTCGATATTCTCTGAATCCGTCTGTTTCAAATCCCGGTTTCATCTCAAAGAATGCAAATCTTCTTCTTAGGGCATAGTCGAGCATTGCCAAACTTCTATCTGCAGTATTCATCATTCCAATAATGTAGACATTCTTTGGAACAGCAAACTTCTCATCAGAATACAGTAACTGCAGAGAAATTCCACGCTTATCATTTTCAATAAGCATAAACAACTCACCGAAAATTTTACTTAGATTACCACGGTTTATTTCGTCTATTATAAAGAAGTAATCATTATCACTATCTATTTCCGCTTTCTTACAGAAATTATAGAACGCACCCTTTTTCAACTCAAAACCTGCTGTAGATGGTCTGAAGCCCATAATAAAGTCTTCATATGAATAGCTTTGATGGAACTGAACCATCATTACGCGTTCAATATCCTTAATACCCATTACAGAGTAAGCAAGTCTCTTAGCAGCAAACGTCTTTCCAACGCCCGGTGCACCCTGAAGAATAATGTTTTTCTTTGTTTTTAAGATACCAACTAATCTTGAATATTCATCTTCTGGCATAAATACTTCATCCAAGAAATCTTCCGCTGTATAAACGGGATAGTTCTTTGTAGTTTCTTCAACATCATCTTCGGAGTCGTTCTCAAATAAAACATTAAGCTTTTCTACATATTCAGTATATGAAGTTATATCTGTCAAAGTTTTCATAACAGCCTGACCCGGATGAGGCCACTCACCATTATGCGTCCAATTTACTTTTCTATAGTTAGCATATTCATCAGTGCATTCATCATCATACTCGTAATCAGATGTTACAACACCACGACCAACTAATTGATACATACCTTTTTTAACAAAGACGATATCGCCAACCTTCAACTCGTTAGCAAACTGCCATGTTGTATGAGCTGCATTTTTATAAGATAAAGTCGGGTCGATAACTTCTTTCATTTTTGCCTTCATAGCATCTTTAGATTCAAAGGCTTTTAAGTCACCAATTTCGCCCCAGCCAATTGCCATAATTCCAGCTTTATAAAACTCTGCCCACATAGAAGAGTTTTCGCCCGGTGAGTAAATCCAGTAATGAACTGTATCTACATCATCGTCAGCTAATGCAGATCTACCGCTATCACGCTTATTCTGGTTCTCAGCAACACCCTTTTTGAAAATGTCAGATGCTAGGTCGTCTGTCATAACAACTGTTTTTCCTGCTTCCGTTAAAGTCCAAACACCATAAACACTCTTATCAATATATCCGGCGCTTACAAGATAATTTCTAGCAAATGCCACTTCGTTCTCAAACTTATTTACGTTGTTCTTTCCTCTGGTAGCATTTACTTCTTCATCAGTTAATTTTTCATTTTCGATGATTTTCTTTCGCGCATCAGCTGGAGTTGCAGAACCACCAAGATCACGTAGTGCTTGAATTAGAGGTTTAAACCAACGAAGGAATGCAGCCTTCGATGCTTTCCTTCCTGTTGCAGCCACCTTTTCCTGATTAACCTGTTCAGAACTCATCCATGCGTAATAGGATAATTCCGGATAATTCTTATACTCATAAGAACCTTCATTCAGAGCAGTCATGCAAGAGTCTTTAACAAACAAATAATCTGCTGCATTTGGAAGCTTGTTGATTTTGGATTTAACTGCGTCAACAAATTCTGCTGGCATATTTTCAACGTTGGTAAGAAACCATCTATTTCTGGAATCAAGATTGATAAAGCTATAAGGACGAATCCAATATAAACCCATTGTCAAATTCCAACGGATACACAGCTGGTCATGAACTAAATCATACCATTTTGAAAATTCAGCACGATTAGCTTCATTATCTTCATCGGCCAATACGATTGCTGCTTCAAACACATTCCAGATATTATCTATGTCATCATCTTTTCTATCATCCTTGAAGCCATAGAATGTTGCCTTCAAGTTATTAATTACAGGAATACCGTCAAAGTTATCTGGGACCTTTGCTTCAATTCCAAACTCCTTAGCAATGCTACCAATAATAGCTATTCTGTTCGCATCTGTTATTCCTTTGTTGAACAGTCCGAAAATAGTAAATGGGTCGATATCAATGATTTCATCACCACTTTCCAACTTCGGAACTTTCATATCAATCGCTGCATAAACTGCATTGATTTTACTTATAAGTGATTTACGGTCATTCTTGAATGACAGGAGCTTAGTTGCAAACTCCAAATAAAAATTTATCCATTCAAATTGCATGTTTTATACCTCCTCCAGAAACAGTTCAGGTGTATTATACCAAGCCAACTCTGCATCTGCCTTTACACTTTTATTTGAACATTCGAGCAATGACTTCTTTAACTTTAGCTCTGATTCTGATTTAAGAATATACTCCGCTTCATGCTGAAGAATATATAAAGCGGATTCTCTTGAAAATCCATACTTCTGAATTTCAATAGAACGAATATTCGTCGAACCATATTCAACAAATTCGTACCAATCATTCGGTGCTGTCTTTCCTTTAATATCCTTATAGGCATTTGATATTTTCAAAAAGTAATTCGAAAGCTTAAACAGGATTATTTTATCAATCACCGATAAGACTTCGGAAATAATAATATTGTTATGCTCTGTACCTTCCTTATAATCCACTTTTTTGCCATCGATAAACATAGCCTTGTGTGGATTGTTCTTTTTAAACCTTATAGCCTCAGAAATAATCTGCTGAAGCCCATGTCCAGATACCCATTGACCAAGAATTACTTTGTAATAGGATAACGAACTGTACTTGTTTGGGTCATTTGCCGGAGCACCGAGCGTATATGATTCGTACGATTTCCATTTGAAAATCTTAGCAATTCTTAATAAAAACACCCAAAGTTCATCCGAATCATAACGCCCATTGCTATCAATTGCAGGAAACTCTAATCCGTTACTAACAATTGCCTCGTATAAGGATTCGTTCTGGTCTACAGATACCGTAATATCGCTGTCTCTCATATGTTGTTGGCGACCAGTAAACTTTTCCTTAATCGAGTCTTCATCGCCCGGCCTCATAATTTTTTGAAATTCTCGTCTGACACGACTATCTCTATTGGCCATAATGTCATTCAACAAGATAATCGCAAACTTTCTCATTAAGTCATATGAGTCTTCCGACTGCTTTTGTGGATGCTTCGGAAATTCAACATCACCTTGTAGCAAAATGTTAACGACATTTTGTTTTTGAGGCTTTGTTAACCCTTTTTCAATAGAAAGAGTTTGTTTTTCCAACGACTTTGATAATAAGGCTTCAAATTTATCAGAAGCTTTTTCAGAAGTTGCGACAAGAAAAACATTACCATATAGATTGAATTCTAATCGTCCAACTCTTCCTACCAGATTACGGAAATCAATAGGCCTCATATCCTTAAGACCGTTTCTGTAATCTGTAATAAACAAATTATCTGCTGGAAGGTTTACACCTTCGACAAGCGTACTTGTACAGAATAATGCTGTTATCTTTCCAGCTTTAAATAAATCTTCAATACGCTGACGGATTGATGCTGGAAGGTAACCAATATGATATGCCACACCTTTTGATACTAAATCGGCTAAATAGTAATCTCCATGAACATCATTCTTAATGTCTTTAGAGAGTTCCATCAATTCTTCGCAGTTTGTCTTTGGAATTCTGTTAGCACCAAAATCGCGAGCTGCAATAACTGTTTTTCTTGTTGATGGGAAGTACACAATAAACGGTTTCTCTTTTTGCTTCTCATCTTTTTCAAATCTAAGCAAAACATCTATTAAGTCAGCTTCATCCAACGCAATTGAAGTTATTGGAATATTACTATCGCTATGCTCATTGTAAATACTCACTTCACGGTTTATCAGATTAACAATAAACTTTGGCTGTGATACCGGAGAATATGATGTTTGTAATTTATGTTCTGATATTGATTCTGCATCAGGAATCGTATCTAAAAAGACTTCCGGATTAGGAACATTCGGTGAAGCAAATATAATGTGAGGCCTGTGATGTCTCTCCGATAACATATTTACAACTTGATAATAGAAAGGACTTCTCTTATCTTCACCTGTGATTTTATGTGCTTCATCTACAAACAAATAATCAATTTCTATATCTGGTTCATTTATCATGAGATAAAGCATTCGTTCTGGAGTCATGACAAAGATATAATTTTGCTGTTTCTCTTTCCAATTAGCTAAAACAGCATCTCCTGCTGCGGTAACAATATGGTAGTTCTTTTGATGTAAAATTTCACCCAAATCTTCTTTGGTAATTTTTATTCTAATTTCGTTTATTAAAGCCTTCGTAGGTACAACGATTGCAAAGTTTTTACGCTGGTTACCTAATATTTGCTCTTTAATAAACATACGCATTATAAAAGACTTTCCCATTGATGTTGGTGCAGAGTAACTATAATAGGAATTGGCAAAATGGTCGTATGCAGATTTTTGTGCAACCATAAATTGCTTATCCGGAGCAGATGGAATTGTATAGTAATCCTTTTTCAACTCAAGATAGATTTTTTCCATTGCATCAGCACCATTGAAGTCCGATTTAATGATGTTTCGCCCCTGATAATTTCCTACGCTTGTTAAAACTGAACCTGCGACATAAGAAACATCCGTATTTTCTGGGTGTATGTAATTAAGCATGGTTACAATTTCCTGTGCCCATACTTTATGTTTGTCTGCTTTTGTACTGTGATTTGATTTTGAAAGAATATCTGCAAAACGCAATGCATCATTAATTGCAAGATTTCTTTTAAGTCTTCTCGTATAACCAAACACCTTTAACGCATAGTTATAAAGAATATCCTCATACAGCTTTATAAGGTATTCGTTCTCATCTATTTTCTCAAAGAAAATTTCTCCGAAGGTAGTATTAGTTTCCATAGGCACCTCCAGTTACTTTCTTCATGATTATAGTTTTATCTTCAGTGGCATCATCTAAAGGTACTACGTAAATATAAAACGAGCGTCTCGACAATCCTAATTCATCAATATGTTTTTTTATTCTTGGCAAATAATTATGAATATTACTCACCATCTTCTGTTCAACTAATTTTTTATATTCTGCTACTGTATATTTTGATTTATCCAAACCCAAAGAGCAGCAAAGGAATATGCCGTATGCAGAATCAACATCTGGCGCATCTGGTACTGGTGTAATAATCTTACTCAATGCATCTGCAAGAATTGTATCTGTACTTTGAGCAAAAACAAGGTCATTCACTAAAGCGATACCTCTTTTAGGCTGGTTCAATCCATTTTTTATCTTTAGAAAGACATTATCTATCGCATCATCCATTTGGTCTTCAACATAGGATGTTCCAAAGACCATCTGAAAAGACGTATCATCCATCTTTAACAAATGGATACCATCATAAAAGCTCTCAGAAGTTAAAGAATCCAATTCGATTTTACTAAAAATCTTTGGTGCATCCAGTTTCTCCTCAAAGAATGCATACAGAAGGATTTCTCCTAGCATATTTCCAAACGAATCCGGGTTTTTGGTTCTTTGGTCGTTAATCAACTGCATGGCTTCAAGGCCAATGCTTGCTTCATCATCTTCTTCCTTGAACTTTGCAATGCGTGTTCTTGAATAGACATATTGTCCGATATTTTTTCTCAAGCACTTATAAAGGCCTTCATTGGTAAACGTGTCTCCATCTAGTTTCAAATGAAAAAGGCGCAGTTGAGCAGGGTTACGCAGCCCAAGGCTCTCAGAATGCGTAACCTCTTTAAAAACGGCATCAATTGTTCCTGCTTTTATAGTTGTATCGATATCAATAGTACTGCTCAACTTTAATCACCTCAATTTTTATTTGTACCATATGGTGCTGGTTCTTCAGCAACCTTCAAAACTGCACTCGTACTAGAAGCATACTAATAAACTTTTGCTTTCGCAGGTTCTGGAATATCAGAAGAAACATCCGCATACTTCTTAAAGTTTTCGGCCTGTTCCATTACCTTTTCGAATACTTCTTCATCCCACTCAGGTGGATATCCATTTTTATAAAGAAGTACCGTCAAATCCATATTTAACTGATTTTTTATATCATCTCTTGTAGACCAATCAGCAAACTGTGCTTTATCGTCTACAAGCTCTTTTATTTTCTTAGCAAGCAACAAACACTTTTCTTCCTCATAAGGGAATCCGTGATCGTCTCTTACTTTTACAAGAATGTCATAGAATGCTTTTTCTTCATAGCTGATACCAAGCTTTTCAAAGGATGTTTTGTCTTCTTGTAAATCTTTAAGAATTTTAATAAGTTCGTCGGACAAGTCATTAACAAAATCAGCAACAACTTCACTTGTAAATACCAACTTATCACGGCTGTTATAAGCTTCTACAACCTTACGTAAACGTTCATCAAACTCTACTGCTTTAACCTTGTTAGTTCTTCCATAAGCAGAGATAGCCTTACGAAGAAGCTTCAATAATGCATTAAACTTAGTGATTGGCATCTTAACAGTATCAAGCTCTGCCAAGAAATCATCGCTGAATAAATCTATAGATTTATGGTCATCAACTATATTTTCAATGCCTGTGCATGTGATAGCTTCCTTAACCATCTCTTCAACAACACGGTTCATAACTTCTGCATCTGGCGCGTTATCTTGAGTCTGTTTGTAGATGATAGAACGAATTGCTAGATAGAACTGTGCCGTAGCAGTTTCTTTTTCTGTTAATTCTCCCGATGGGAAGCAGATGATATAAGCACTCTTCAATCTTCTTGAAAGTCCCATGAATCTTGTTTGCATTTCCTTTTTCATCTGAACATACTCAGCTGCAGCATTTAAGCAGTTAAGTCTTTCAAGTGGTGTACCGGTATGAAATTTCGTTGCATTGAAGTCGACAAGAAGCTCATCAATCAATGCAAGGTGGTTTCTGAAAATACCAAGAGAGATATTAAGCTCATCAATAGGGCTTTCCTGTGGGCCACCATATTTTTTGACAGCTTCGAGCATATCGTTCTTGATACCGATGTAGTCGACAACAAGACCTTTATCCTTACCATCAAATACACGATTTACACGCGATATAGTCTGAATCAGAGTGTGTTTCTGAAGCGGCTTATCAATGTACATTACTGCAAGGGATGGAACATCGAATCCAGTAATCCACATATCTACAACGATAGCAATTTTAAAGTTTGAGTTATTATTCTTGAACTGCTTGTCCAACTTTTTGCGGTATTCTTTAGTTCCGCACATTTCAAACAGTTCTTTTTCATCATTCTGCCCCTGAGTAGCAACCATATTTACTTTTGGAAGCGCCATAAGTTTATCAAGTTCTTCCTTAGTAAGCTGACTTTCATCTTCGGCCTTCTTTGCTTCGCCCCATTCAGGTCGAATAGCAAGAATCTCTTTTAATACTTTGAATGCCAATGGTCTGTCCGCACAGACAATCATGGCTTTCTGAACTATCTCAGGTTTTTCAGAGCAAAGTGCCTCATAATGGTTTACGATGTCAACCGCAAGTTTTTTCAGTCTACCCGGATGTCCTAAGATAGCTGTCATCTTACTCATTGCACGCTGGCTTTCCTCAATTTGTTCGCTTGAAGAACCTTCAGCAGCACACTGCTTATAATATTTTTGAATTTCTTTTGCCTGCTCATCAGATAAAACTACACGAGCAAGACGAGGTTCATAAGCGATTCGTACTGTAATACCATCATCACTTGATTCTTTCATTGTATAGCTATCGACCACATCACCAAATACAGCGATTGTTTCATCGATAGGAGTTCCGGTGAAACCACAGTAAGTAGCATTAGGGAAACTTGCACGAAGATAATGGCCAAATCCATATGTAGTAAATACACCTTTGTCCGTCTTCTTCAACTTACTTCCAGTGCTCGTCTGTGTTCTATGTGCTTCATCGGAAATGCATATAATATTGCTTCTGTCGGAAAGCAGTCCGGTGTTTTCACAGAATTTCTGAATAGTAGTGATATAAACACCGCCGCTTAGCCTATCCTTAAGTGTCTGCTCTAAATCTTTACGACTTTCGATGCTTCGAACATCGCTCTCGTGCAGATACTTTGTAGCGGTAACAAATAATTCAGAAGTTTGAGTATCCAAGTCCTCACGGTCAGCAAGAATGATAATTGTTGGATTGTTGAATGACTCATTATCTCTTTGAGCAATTAAGCGAGATAAGAATAACATCGTATATGTTTTTCCACATCCAGTGGCACCAAAGTATGTACCACCTTTACCATCACCTGCAGGACGCATGTGAGCCTTGATGTTATTTAACATCTTGTTTGCTGCAAAGAACTGTGGATACCGACAAACTATTGCTTCACTCTTCTTGCTGTCATCCGGATAGAAAACAAAGTCTCTTATGACTCTTAACAATCTTTCAGGTGCAAAAGCTCCGGCAATCATAGTCTTTAATGAGCTGATTCCGTTAGCAACTGTATCTGTATCACTCGCCTTATTCCATGAGTAATAGTACTCATATGGAGTAAAAATACTTCCTAATTTTGTATTAGCACCATCACTGATAACAGATAAGAAGCAATACTTCATCAATTTAGGAATATCTCTTGTATATCTTTTTGTAATCTGTTCCCATGCATCATGCACAGTTGTATCTTCATTGATGGCAGATTTAAATTCACAGATTGTAACCGGAATACCATTAACAAAGATAAGTAAGTCAGGTCTACGTAATCTTTCACCCTGAACAGAATACTGGTTAACCATTTTAAAGATATTATTCTCCGGATGGTCATAATCAATATAATCAACATGGAGCGCAACCTTTGATATATCATCGCGCTGTAAGTCAAAACCCTCATTAACAAGCCAGAAAGTTTCTCTGTTGCCAAGATACAAAGGTGATTCCTGTATAAGAGCGATTTTATTAATAATCTTTTGTACTTCAACATCGCTTATGTCTTTGTAACGACCAAGCAAGTATGTTCGTAAGTCATCTTCTAACAAGATGTCCCCATATTGACGATGAATATTTTCACCATGAACGTAAGTATATCCTTGCAATTGGAATAGCTCGATTATGGCCTGCTCCAACTGGTCTTCAGTGAACTTCCCTTTTTCGAAGAAGTAGTCCATATATGACACCCCCCTTTTATGCACGGGCCACTTCAATTGACCCTTTAATTAGAATTGGACACATATCTTTTATCTGTGCTTTTAATCTTTCGTTTATAACTTTTCTTTCATTGTAGGCTATAAATATTTCAGCGATATTTCTTTGAATATCAATATTTGGAATAGGAATTTCTATATTCTCCAAATCTCTAAAATAAACTCGGTTTCTCACACTATCGATATTCATAAAATCCATAAATCTTCCAGTTTCATCTCGTTTCAGCCACAAAAATAAATACTCTGGAGAAAGTTTATCTTCATCCTCGACATAAAAAACAATATACTCTTCGGTACAAATTTTAGGTTCTGCAAAATGAGAGTTAAAAGCTATTGCACCTTTGCTAATAACAGAAGGGTTGTAAACAAAATCTCTTGGATAAAAAATGTTGCACTTATAAAATGTTGACTCATCTCTACTTCCTCTTGGAACAATAAAGCCATCATTTCCCACACCAATCAAATCATTATATTCAACCTGAGTATTCTTCTCGTTTCTTTCAATAAGATAAGGAAGTATACTTTCTTTTTTTGTATTCTTCTTTAAATCTTCAATTGAACCTATACAAGCCAATTTCAAATCTTCCAGACCACGTTCATAGCTTCTTTGGTTTTCAAGCATAGAAACATATACAGCAGCATATTTTTTCTGAACATCTATTGGCGGAAGTTCAATCTCAATATCGCACATTTCACTCCATTCAAAAGTTTCTCTTGCTGAACCCCATGAATTGAAGCGAGCATATCTATCAAATTCTGGCCTATTAAAAAACATGAATAAATAATCAGGATTCATCTCATTTTCATCAGTAATATAAAACACCACTGAAATTGATGATACCAACAAAGTTTCTTTTGTGTTATTGAAGCAAAGCGACATCTTGTCACCTCGTCTTGAGGTATCAGGCACATATGCAAAATGTCCCGGAGGTAGCAATTTATATGATGTAAGTTTCACTCCATCCAAGTCAGCCTTTGTTGAAATCATCTTTTTCTGTGTAGAAATACCCACAACAGCATCTGAGCCATACTTATCATCTGAATTACGCAAATCGCTTATTTCTATATATTTTCCTAACTTAGTCAATGCCATATCCAATCCCCCTAAATGCTTCCTCCAGCATCTGCTGGGATTTCTTTTCTGCCTTCATAACATCCTGCATTTCAGCCTGAATACGAGCCATTTCTTTTTCATAGTTAATTTCTAAGTCATGGTCGATGAATTCAATGTATTTACTTGGTGCAAGAGAATAGTTGTGCGAACGAACGTCCTTAATCGTTGCAGACTTACAGAATTCTGCAACGTCACTATATTCAGATTGGTCAGCACTCTGCCAAGCACTATAAACTTTCTTAATTTCAGTAATCTGCTCATCAGTAAGAACTGTCTTCTTCTTTTTCTTACCTTTGTCAATTACGATTTCTTCGACATTGCTGTCCCAACGTCTTAAATCCATAAATAAGATTTCATTACTGCGGTCACGAAGCTGACGTCCATTAACAACACCTGCTTTCTTATTCATGTTCACAATCCAAAGTGTCACAGAAATATCTGTTGTGTAGAACATATCTCTTGGAAGAACAATGATAGCTTCAACCTTATCGTTCTCAAGAATTTGCTTTCTTATTTCAAATTCATCAGGATCATTTAATGCACCATTCGCAAGAAGGAAGCCTGCAATACCGTGACTAACATCAAGTTTAGAAATCATATGAAGAATCCACGCATAGTTCGCATTTGAAGCACGTGGAACTGTATATCCTTTCCAACGGTAATCATCTGTTAATTCATCTTCTTTTCTCCAACCCTTAAGATTAAAAGGTGGATTAGCCATGATGAAATCAACCTTCTTATCTTTGTGAAGGTCTTCAGTAAATGTGGAAGCGTTCTTTTCACCAAGGTTATGTGCAATACCTCTAATTGCAAGATTCATTTTGCAAAGACGCCATGTTTCAGCCTGACTTTCCTGACCAATAACAGAAATCTTCTGACGATTACCGTTATGACGGTCAACAAACTTCATACTCTGAACAAACATACCGCCAGAACCACAACAAGGGTCATATACCACTCCACTGTAGGGTTCAATCATTTCAGTAATAAGTTTTACAACACATGCAGGAGTATAGAATTCACCATCTTCCTTTGTTCCAGAAGCCGCGTAAATCTGAAGAAAGTATTCATAAACACGACCAATAAGGTCTTCTTCTTGGAATCTCTTCTCATCAATCTGATTTACATTATCAATAAGGTTTTTAATCTTAGATTTATCAGCACCAAGTGTAGCAAACAGATTTAATGTCAACGCACCCTTAAGAGGTGGATTGCTTTCTTCAATATCTGCCATAGCTTGGTCAATAATAACAGCAATATTATTTGCAGATGCATTCTTAACGATATATGACCATCTGGCTGTTTCTTTTAAATAGAAAACATTTGCCGCATTATAGAATGAAGGCTTTTCAAGGAACGCTGGAATATCTCCATACTGTTCCTGGAGTTCCTTACGACGTTTTTCGAATTTATCTCCAGCAAACTTTAAGAATACTAATCCAATTACTGCATCACGATTCTTTTCTGTTGTACCTACTCCACGAAGTGCTACTCGACAGTTCCAGAGGACGGTCTCTAATGATACTTCCACTTCTTTTTTAGCTTTTGCTACTCTTGCCATTTTCTTAATCCTCCTTGTTATCTACCGGGTCAGTTTTATCAGCTGCTTCTCCAGAGTGTACCCATGCATCTACTTCTGATATTTTAAATTTCCAAAGTCTGCCCATTTTATATGCTGGCATATTACGTTTTGCTATCCACTGCAAAATGGTCTCTCTTCCTACACCCAAATATGCCTGAATCTCTTTAAGGGTCACCCATTTTTCAATGTTGTTATCGTTCACAATTAATCCTCCGTATCTATTTTGTATGACACATTAACAGTCACATTTAATCCAGCGCTCGTTCCGAAACAAGACTGGTCGTTTGAGTCTTTCATATCCCACTCAACAATAAACTTCTTTTCAATGCTACGAGCTTCAAAGTTTGTAGCTATTTTTATAATTCCTTTTGGCCCAATGTCTGGAATTGGTATTTCCGTTAATTCTGGACGTGGACTATTTTTATTTATTTCTTTTAATACAAGCTTTCTTCCGCTCCAATATACACTACCTGAATTATGAATCACCCATGTGTGCTGAAATTTCTCATAACAATTCACGTCGTGTTTTTGATTTCTTTCTTCTACCCAGAAATCATCTCCCGGATACAAAGCTCCTGCTTGTACTGCATGTACATCATTCCCGTTAAACAAAGCTTCATATTCTGCAGGAATTTTATTATCGATATCATCAATATTCGCTTCGATGAATCTCTGAAATTGCATAGCTAAAGCTTTGGCTAGAAGCTTCTTATTTTCTTCAAGAGTTGATGATATTCCAAAATGATTCATGCAATCTCTGACGCAATCATCCTTGAATGCCCCTTCAATATATTGAGCTAATCCATCAATGTTTATCGGATTGGGAAACTTACTTTTTATTTGTTGTACAGAACGGTCTTTTGCATAGTGCCTCTCATTTTCTAAGGCCTGTGTAGTTCTGTTATTCGGATTACGCGGAAGCACAAACGAATCACATCCAGCAGCATTAAAGAATTTAATGATGTAAACGCTCTGATTCATTTGACCATCCAAATATTTATACAAATCCTTCAAAAATTCCTGACTTTTAATGCTAATCACCTGCCTGTACCTAGTCTTGTACCTACTGTACCTAAGCACCGCTGGTTATCGTATAGAGCCGTACCTAGTCAAAATCGTAAATTAATAATGTGATTTGAAATAGTGAGGCGCCGAGTGGTACAAGTATAAAAATCTACCTAATATTATATCACGAAAATTCGCAAAAATAAATCTTACGGGGTATTTCAGAATATTAATACTTATAAATCCACTTTAAAACACTTTAGCAATTCACAAATTAACAGAAAGTGGTGATTCAAATGAATTATTCAGAACGAATGATGTGGGAATCCAACATCGAGAATGCCGCTTCAAGAGTGGCATCTGGGTATGGTTCCGATGTTATTAATTCAGTCTTCGCAAGATATGAAGCTACTGGATTGAACAACTTAGCTTCCTGCTACTACAGCGAAGTCTTCGCAGATTTAGAGCAGATAGTTAACGACAACTAAATGAATAACCGTCCCAGACAAGACGTTAAACTGGCTGACCCAACTATCAATTTATCATCTTCGTGGCCACGTGGTGTGTTTGCAGTTGATAGAAAGGTCTCACAAGTAAATACAGTGCCAGCTTAGCAAACGAGCTGGTCACCAGTTAAAAAGTGGAGTAATCCGCATGAGGTGACCAACTATGAACATTAATACTGGCAGCCATGATTTTGTACTCCGCTTGGAAATTCAATTCAACGGAGGTAAAAGACATGGCAAACAAAGACAATCAGAGTCAAAAATTTATCTACATTCGTTCACTCAAGGAGAAGGTTCCTTGTACTGAACAGCAATTTCAGGAATTCTATCGTGAAGCAACTCGTATCCGTAAAAAGGAACAGTACTACCATCGCTGTAAGTGCCCTAAGCAGTTTATCTGGGCCTGTGATAGTGATTGTGAAAATTGTGAATATCATTTAGGTTATGAACCTCTTTCACTTGATGCTCCTAACACAGAGGATGGCAGTACACTTCTTGAATCAGAAGAACTTGCTGCTCCTGAATTAATGGAAAAACTCATCAGCGACAGAATCTTATTGGAACAACTCTTCCAGCGCTTAAGAGAGCTTGACCCAGATGCAGACAAGATTATCGAATACTGGAAAGACGACTGTTCCATCTCCGATAGAGAGATTGCTAAACGCTTAGGGCGTAAACAGCGTACCTTTGCAGACCAGATGAAAAAAATCAGAAGTGAACTTCGTAAGGTTCGTGGCTACTAATATATAAGTAGCAATCCGTCTCTCTAACCGTCCATCAAAAGATAATCAGAGGGATTTTAACTTTTTTAAATTTCTCCGCTCAAAGCGTCGTCCTCTCTCCAGTGGGAAAGTGTAAGGTGCGAAATAACAAGCCTTGCAACTAACGAAGATTGGAGGTGACGACAATGAGAGAACCCTACTTTGATCCAGGTGGTACCGACGCAGAAGTCATTACAGTTCTAAATGCAATCGGTCAGGTATCAGCACGAATGGCGAGAACCATAACAATCCCCACAAAGCAAAGACAATCTTAGAAAGGAGAAATTCACATGAGCAAAATGAGCGAAATGGCTATGACTATCGAAGAGTTACGCAGTGCAGCCGCTGCCATTAATGAAGCAGTCAACTGGTTAGCTGCACAGTTTAGCTCTGACAATGACGCTTCTCAGGTAGCTGAAACAAAACCTGAAAAGAAATCGGAACTTACTCTTGAAGAGGTACGAGCTGTTTTAGCAGAAAAGTCTCGTGCAGGGCATACAGCTGCTATCCGTACTTTACTTCAGAAATCTGGATCTAAGAAGTTATCCGGTGTTGACCCTAAACACTATGAGGCCTTGTTAAAGGATACGGAGGAACTGGATGATGGCAAGTAAAGCATATTCGGTATTATCCGCTTCAGTATCACATCGCTGTCTTCACTGTCCGCCTTCAGCAAGGTTATGTGAAACCTATGAGGACAAAGTCAGTGATTATGCTGCTTATGCAAATGCATACTTCATTAACGCCAATCCTACATCTGCACCGGGTATCGTAGATGCAGACCACAATCCTATCCTTACTCGCTCTGAAGTTTACTCTGGTGTCTATGGACATGCCAGTATCAGCTTCTATGCATTTAACAGCTCTGGTAATAAGGGAATCGCCTGTGGTCTTAATAACTTACAGAAGATTCGCGATGGTGAACCTCTTGGTGGTAAAGCAAGTGTTAAGTCTGATTTCGCATCTGATGAAGATGACGATTTCCTCGATTAATGGAGGTGCCGACTATGGAAATAATTGAAGCAATTCTTATCATTATTCTTCTTACTATCTGGCTTGTATTTAGTGTGGTATTCCTTATCACTGCTATCCAGAACTTCATAAACGACCGCAAGCGTGAAGCTGACAAGGACAAACGTGACCTTGAATATCACAAAGCTCACATGAAGAAATACAGTCATCTCCAGGACTATGAAAACGAGGTGACAATCAATGGATAACATGATTAATATCGCAAACCAGATTATTGTTTACTCAGTCTGCTACACACTTATCTTTGCGGTCTATGGATATGTGTTCTACCACGTATTCAAGTTCATTGCACAGATTATAATCTATGCATATAAGAAGCTTGCAGCTAACTGGCAAAAATGGCGCTCTGGTAAGAACTAATAACATAAACAGGCGGCAGGAAGGAAAACAACCTCTCTGCCGCTTGTGTTATGGAAAGGACAAACTAATGAAAACATTAAGTATAGATATTGAAACTTACAGTGATGTACAGCTTCCAAAGACTGGTGTATATTGTTACTGCGAGTCTCCAAATTTTGAAATATCACTCTTCGCCTACAGCATTGATAGTCAGCCGGTCCAGGTTATTGATGTTGTCTGTGGTGAAACTATACCAGAAGAAATAAGCATAGACGCACAAATGCCTCACTACTGGTTTTGAAGCCAGCTGTGAGGCATTTTTACTATTTCTTCTTTAAGAACTTTGCAATTTCATCAATGAGTTCAGGGTGCCATGCATCGGAATCCAATACACCTTTATGCCACACCGAAAACTTAGCACCTGCATCAGTTGTACCTCAGCCATTACCGTAATAAATCAACAATTCCATTTTTTCCATGATTTTATTCAGGGCATTAACACTTTTAACGTCTAACCCCCTATCCTGCAACTGCTTAACGATTTCTCTTTTATACAAATCACCTTTGAAATTGTAAGACATGATTCACCTCTTCATTTCGTTATAAAAATCAGGTTTACTCGTTATCGTTCTGAGCAGATGCTGTCAATTCCATCATCTTCCGTGCATATGTATCACCGTCGATTTCTTCATTGGCATATTGCTGCATAAGCTCATCAATCTGTTCTTTCAATTCTTCTTTTGTCATCTTTATACCCTCCTCAATTAATCATTGTAGTTTCTAAAATCTTCTTCTGATTCATATATATCATCAGAGGAAATACTATTTTTATGACCGCACTCTGTACACTTCCATACATAATGATGGTCGTCAAATCCCGGCTGGTCATTTAAATAAGCATTGCAACGGTCGCAATACCAATCAATTCCCGGAAATCTTTCACTCATCTTCGTCACCTCCTTCTTCATCTAGATGTGCTGCATCGTATTCTTTGATACCTTTTATGAGTTCTTCCTTTGCTATTTCAATCTCCAGATTGTTTGTCTTTATAGACTTGAAATAGTCTACAATCTTAATTGTCGCAGCCGTAAGTAATGATGCGCCAACTGCTGCAACACCAATCCAAGGAAGCATCTCCATTTTTCCAGCTTCTTTACTTGCTCGTTCAAGCATTTCTACGTTTTTTTCAGGGCCACCTGCTGCTTTTGCTGCTTTAGATAATTCTGCATAGTCCTAATTTTTTGTAATTGTATCCATCCTAATCCTCAACCTCCTCATAACAACTATAGCCTCCAAAAACAGCTATAGCGTTAGCGATAAACTTGCAACTTTCCTTGCCATATTCCTTCTCTTTCATCCCAGCAACATCTAATTCACTGCCTGCTTTAATGCCAACGGTTGAGTTGCCGGATTAGACAACATCTAAATCACTCACTCAAATTTAGTTCGCACCCTAGATAACATCTATCCTAGTGCCACAACCCACGACATCTAAATCACAGCCTAAACCCTCTGACCGTTTTTACAGTAGATATGTTTCAATATAAGAAATACGGACTATCATGAGCTATTGCCTAATCTCAAAAAAGCCTTTAAATATGCTACTTTTCGCTATTTATTTCTCTTTCCTAGACATCAAACACACCGTCTCGATATGCACAGTTTGTGGAAATAGGTCCACTGGCTGTACTAGTTCTAGTTTGTAGCCATTATCACTGAGTATCTTTACATCACGTGCCAGTGTTGCTGGGTCACAGGATACATAAACTAAACGTTTTGGTGCGATAGTTACGATAGCGTCTATCGTATCTTTTGAACATCCTTTGCGTGGTGGATCAATAATCATCGCATCTGCTTGTATCTTTGCGTCAATGATATGTTTTGTGCCTTCGGAGGCATCCGCATTGATGAATTTAATGTTTGTTACATTGTTATTTTCTGCATTGGTATTCGCATCACGGATTGCATCTGCGACAATCTCAATGCCATATACTTGCTGAGCTTGTTTTGCGGCGATGATACCCATCGTACCGGTACCACAATACAGGTCAATGAGCGTTTCATTA
Organism: Solobacterium sp.; assembly: GCA_015256455.1. Lineage (GTDB taxonomy): Bacteria > Bacillota_I > Bacilli_A > Erysipelotrichales > Erysipelotrichaceae > Bulleidia. The sequence continues at coordinate 22,788 of JABZMB010000004.1, forward strand.
CCTGTCAATCCTGCAAGTTCAATTGCTTTAGAATAAAGTTCTCGTGTTGCGTATGGGTTAATCTGATAGAACGATCTTGCACTGATTCTAAATGTACAGCCAAGTAACTCTTCTTCGATGTAATGTCTTCCAGCCAGTAAGATTTCTTCACCATCAAGAATGACATTATCCTCGCGTTTATTAACAATAGCGACAAGGCTCTTAATTTGTGGGTAGTTTTCTAGAACGTCTTTGATTAAGATATCACTGTTGTGGAATGGATAGTTTCTTACCACAAGTGCAACCATCACTTCCCCTGTGTTATGTGCATGCTTGATTAATACATGTCGCATATCTTTTCCACATGCAAGCATGTCGAATTGTTTACGGAAGTAATTGGTTAGTTCGTTTGATAAATCCGTTTGTACATGGCACACATCATATTGCACAATATGATTGGAATGTGGAGCATAGAAACCCATTTCAACCTTACTGTCATTGAATTGAACTGGTATCTGTACTTTATTACGATAATTCCAATGTGGTTCTACTTTGATAATTGGTTGTATTTCGACATCCATGCCTGCAATCTTATGGAAACAGTCTTTCACTTTGTTTTCTTTGAACGTATTTTGTTCGATACTATCCATATGCTGTAGTTGGCAACCACCGCATTGTTTATATACAGAACAGATTGGATCGATTCGATGAATAGATGGTTTTAGGATTTTGATAATACGACCGTAACCATAGTTCTTCTTCATCTTTGTGATGCCAATCTCTGCTTCTTCTCCATTTAGAAGACCTGGCACAAAAATGACGATACCGTTAATACGGGTAACGCCTGCACCATCTTCTGAATAACCTGTCGCTGTTGCGATATATCTCTCGTTCTTTTCCATCATCGTTTATATTCTAAAAAAGGGATATGTTGTATCCCTTATTGTTGTGTTTGTTGTGTTTGTTGTGTTTCTTGGGTCTGTGTTGATTCTGTGTTTTCCTTGTTTTCACTATTCTCAGTGTTTTGTTGGTTCTTTTGAGCTTCAGCTTCAGCAGCTGCTGCAGCTTCTGCTGCTTTTCTAGCTTCTACTGCATCTCTTAACGCCTGAGCAATTTCTGGATTCTTAGGACTACTTACTAATTGATACTGTGGGGCACTCATTGCGGATGTCTTTGTAAAGATACCGTAAATGAAATTATCCTTATCACGTCCATCTTTCATGTTAGAAGTATGAATTTCTAAATCATACATCTTCATATCATTGCCTTGTGAGAAGTATACATTTGGATCTAAGATTGCGACCACTGCCTCATAAGCACGTCCACTCACATCTTGAACCACTTCTGCTGTTGACTCCTCTGCTACATCGACGTACACACGTAATGTACCAGTTGCTAGGTGTACACTATGGCCTGTTACACCATCAAGTTTACCAACTGCTTCATCAACTTGCTTTAGCTGATCCTTTGTAATTGCAGGATTTAAATCATTTTCATAACGGTTACCCAATACTGGTGAATGGGAATCCATATATGTCGATGCTAGCATCCAACCAAAGTAAATCGCTGGTGCAAGAATCAATATCAAGCATACTGTAAATACAATATGCACAAGTTTTAATCTGGGTTTTCTGTTTTTCTGTGTCATATTACTCTCCGTACTTATTGTAGTCTTTTTCTGAGAAATACGCCAGTCTTAATCATGGACGCGTTTTTTAAGCTCTTCCTCTAAGATTTGAGATACCATTCCTGGATTAGCCTGTCCCTTAGATTTCTTCATAACTTGTCCAACTAAGAAGCCCACTGCACGACCCTTACCATTCTTGTAATCTTCGATTGCTTGTGCATTTGCGTCGAGCACTTCATTAACCATTGCAGTTAACGCCGAACTATCGGAAACTTGTTTCAAGCCCTTTTCTTCAGCTGCTACTTCTGGATCTTTACCTAGCATCAAGTCATCACATAATTGTTTTGCTTGTGCAGAAGATACTTTTCCTTCGTCCACTAACGCAATCATCTTGGCAAGCATTTCTGGTTTTAATTCTGATTTATCAATGCTTGTTTCATGTTTGTTGAGCCATGCGCTTACTTCGCCTAACAGCCAGTTACATGCAGCCTTTGCATTTGTTGTATACTTCATAACTTCTTCGAAGAACTTAGACATTTCCATATCAGCGATTAAGATGCGAATGTCATGTTCACTTAATGCGTATTGTTTTGCATAACGTTCTTTTCTTGCTTCAGGAAGCTCTGGCATATGTTCTTGAATATCTTGAATCCAAGAAGGATCTAGTTGTATTGGGAAAATATTTGGTTCAGGGAAGAATTTATAATCCACAGAACCTTCCTTACGACGCATCATGACTGTTGTATTTGTCTTTTCGTCGTAACGACGTGTTTCCTGATGAATCACTTCACCTGCTTCTAATAGTTTCTTCTGACGTTGAATTTCATACTCTACAGCTTTACCGACATGGGAGATAGAGTTTAAGTTCTTGATTTCATTTTTAACACCTAACTTATCAGAACCCTTTGGTGCGATAGAGACGTTAACGTCACAACGCATGGAGCCTTCTTCCATCTTACAATCAGATACTCCGATATAGAATAGTGTCTGACGAAGTGCTTCAACGTAAGCTTCTGCTTCTTCTCCAGTCTTCATATCTGGACAAGATACAATTTCAATCAGTGGAGTTCCAGCACGGTTAAAGTCTAATAATGAAAACTTTGTTAAGTGGAACTGCTTTGCTGTATCTTCTTCCATGTGAATACGTTCGATACGTATCTTTTTCTTCCCAGTGCTTGTATTAATTTCAATATATCCATTTCTTCCAATTGGATGGAATTGTTGGGTAATCTGGAATCCCTTTGGTAAGTCTGAATAGTAATAGTTTTTACGATCAAACTTTACAAGTGGATCAATTTCTAAGTGTAGTGCAGTACATGCTTGAATGGCTTTCTTAACTGCTTCTACATTCACTGAAGGAAGTGTGCCTGGATGGCCTAAGTCAATCTCATTCACACAAGTATTTGCTTTGCGGCCAAAGGAAGTTGGCGCACCAGAGAACATCTTTGTGTTTGTCTTTAACTGACAGTGAATTTCAATACCTATGGTTGCTTCGTATTCCATTATTTCACCTCCGTCTGCAAATCCCTTAAACCTGTGATGTCTTCAATTGCCTTTGCAATTGTAAACATTGTGCTCTCATGCCATGCTGGGCATGTTAGGTTTACACCAATTGGGCAACCTTCTTCAAATCCCATTGGAACTGTCATCGAAGGATCACCAGAGAAGTTTGCCATTGCCATATAGTTTTCTGCTACTAAGTAGTCAGTTGATAACTTATCATCATTATTGATTTCATCAATGAATGGTGCGATTGTGCCACTGGCTGGAGCGAGAATACAATCATATTCTTTAAAGCATTCCTTCATCGCATTAACAATTAAACGTCTAACCTTCTGTGCCTTACGGAAGATACGCTCTTGATTCGCTTCAAATAAGCCATATGATCCAATGACAAATCTTCTACGAATCAAAGGTCCAAAGCCCTTTGTACGTGAGTTTGTCATGATTTCTTGCATATCCGCACCATCTTCACGCACACCAAAACGAATACCGTCTAGGTTTGAGTGATTGGAAGCCGCTTCACAGTTAGCGATTGTATAGTACGTAGGCAAGATTGCACGCATGAGCTTATCATCAAAGTGATACATATCTACCACAGCACCTGCTGCCTTGAGCTTATCTACAAGTTCGTTAAACATCTTCACTGTTTCTAGATTAGATACACTATCGATGACATTACCGAGTATCGCAATCTTCTTACCTTGGATACTATCATTAAGTGCATCTGTGTAATGTTCAACTGGACGATTTGATGAAGTAACATCTAAATCATCACGTCCTGCTAGTACTTCTAATGTAATGCATGCGTCTTCGACGGATCTTGTAAAGTAACCTACATGATCCAAAGAAGATGCGTATGGAATAATACCGTAACGGCTGATTCTACCGTACGTTGGTTTTACACCAACGATACCGCAATAGGATGCAGGTTTTCTAACAGAGTCACCTGTATCTGAACCGATTGCCATTGGTACAACACCAGCTGCCACAAGCGCTGCTGAGCCACCAGAAGATCCACCTGTCATACGACGTGTATCCCATGGGTTATGTGCTGCACCTGTAAAGCATGTTAAGTTTGTACCACCCATTGCAAGTTCATCCATAGATGCCTTCGCAATACATACCGCACCTGCTTCACGTAATTTCTTTGTGATTGTCGCATCATAGATTGGGAAATAGTTAGAGAGAATACGTGAACCTGAAGTTGTACGAATTCCCTTTGTATTTACGTTATCTTTAATCGCAATTGGAACACCATGCAGTAAACCACCTTCTGGTAGTTGTGCTAATTGATCCTTTGGATCAACAAATGTGATGACTGCGTTTAGTTTATCCTGTAATTCCTGTGCTTTTGCATAAGCTTCTTCACAGCGAGCAGTAATATCTGCTGGATGATTTACCATATCTTTAATCATTACTTCACCACCTTTGGTAGAACAAAATGTCCTTCCAATTTCTTCGTTACATTTCTCATCGCATCATCTTGAGAGATCACATGATCTGGCTCATCGTGACGGATGTATGTTGTTGGTTCTTCAAACGGATAAATCATTTCCTCTACACCGTCTGTATCAATTTCTTCCATAATCGCAAACTGCTTTTCTAACGTACCAAACTCCTTAACTAGTTCGTCTGCTTCTTCGTCTGATAGGTTAAACATCAGTTGATTTGCTAACTTTTGGAAGTATTCTCTATCTTTGTTTTCTACCATGATTTATACCTCGTTTCTCGCTGATATATTTTAGCCTTAAATAGCGATTTTATCAATGTTATCAATCCTTTACAAAGCGAGCAATAAACTCTTCTTCTGAAAGAATTGGAATGTTGAGTTGTTTTGCTTTTGTATTTTTGGATGATGACGAAGTCACATCGTTATTAATTAGATAATTGGTTGATTTGGATACAGAGCCTGTTACCTTACCACCCTGTGATTCAATATAGGCCTTTAGCTCATTACGATTTGCGTAATGATGTACATCCCCTGTCACAACAAAGGTTAGTCCTTCGCAAAGATTACCACTTGCGACTGTATTCGAACGTTGTACTGTAATTTCATCTAATAGGTCTTCAAGTTGTGCAATATTTTCTGGATCTTTGCACCAACTGACAAAGGCATTAGATTTTTCAGGTCCAATTCCATCGATGGAACTAAATACCTCTGTTGTCTCTGTATTTCTTGCGATACTAACCAGTTCTCTAAATGGATAGACAGAGAGTAATCGTTTTGCGACATCTTTACCAATCAAAGGAATATTCAGGGCATAAACAAGTTTTGTTTCGTCAATCTCTCTTGCTCGATCAATTGATTCCATGATATTCGCTGCCGACTTTTCACCAAACCCTTCTAAATCTGTGATTTCTTCGTGGTGTTTGGATAAGCGGAAGATATCTCCATACTTTGTAATCCATCCTTCATTGATGAATCTTGCTAGTGTTTGTTCTGAGATACCATCGATATCCATACCTGCCTTTGACACAAAGCGATTAAATTTCTTTAGTTTTTTAGCCGGACAGCTTGGATTTGTACATTTGAGTGTTTCTGTGCCACGCTCACTCATATCCACAATTGTCTTACTATGACATACAGGACAGGTTTCTGGGATATGGAAACTTCCAACCGCATGTTTCACACTGATGACCTTTGGGATGATCTTATTTGCTTTGATAACTTCTAATTCACTTCCTGCATCACCAATACCTAAACGTTTACACTCACTAATATTACAGAGAGATGCACGTTTGACGGTTGTACCTTCGATTTCTACTGGAGTAAAAACTGCTACTGGTGTAATGGTAGATGCAGCACAAGACCACTCGATATATTCGAGTTTGGAGAGTACAGATTCATCTTGCCACTTAAACGCAAAACCTGCTCTAGTCGCATGATGCCCTGTAACAGAACCACTTGATGCATATTCTGTATCGTCATAGACAACAACCAAACCATCGACTGGATATGGATTGATTGCATTTGTAACTTTCTTTGTCCATTTCTCGATTTCTTTGTTGATATTTGCAAGTGTTGGATGTTCTATACACTCACGTTCAACAACTTGGAAACCTAGCTTCTCCATATAGTCCATACGCTTGCCCCAAGATGTAATTTCTTCTTCCGTGTACACAAGTGTAAATGGAATCCAATGAATCTGACGTTTCTTTACTTCTTCGATATCTTTTAGGGTTAATGAACCGGACGCAAGGTTTCTTGGATTTGCGTAATCTTCGCCAGACTCCATCACAAACTGATTAAAGTCTTCGTATGAAATTACCGCTTCACCACGGATAACAAGATGTCCCTTTTCAGAGATAGTCTGTGGAATTCCATGGATTGCCGTGGATAAATGGGTAATGTTTGTACCAACATGACCATCTCCACGGGTAACAACTTTGCTTAACTTGCCATTATCATATGTCACCACTAGTGTTAAACCATCTAGTTTCCATGAAATCCAGATCGGTTTTCCTTCTGCCCACTTTTCAATTTCTTCTGGCTTCTTTGTTTTCGCAAGTGATAAAGCCAAGAATTCATGAGCCTCTTTTTGGCCTGCGGTATGGTCGCTAGAGACTTTCATTGTTGGAGAGTCTTCTAACACAACACCAGTTTCTTCTTCTAATTTTTTCAGTCGATCAAATAAGGCATCCCATTCATAGTCTGTCATCTGTTCTGCCTTACCGTCATAGTATGCATCAGCTGCTTGATTTAACTGTGCGACCATCTGTCGCATAAGTTCTAATTTATCTTCGCTCATGTTAACTCCTTAAATCTGTCTTTTTCTTGATACTTGGATGTCCTGCTGCCACCTTCTTGACGCCAAATGGATATGGGAATGCGATTTCCGCAATCTCATTTTTGATACTGATAACTAAGCCTTCACCAAACTTTGCATGAATGACTGTATCACCCTTCTTTAATCCTGAAGGTTTTGCCTTTGCCATCTGTTGTGTAAAGGAGGAAGCACTATTATCAAATAATCTTTCTGATAAACGAACATCTCTTTGTGCATTCCCTGCATGCATGCCTGAGCCTAGATGCTCGATATACTCTGCATCGATTTCTTCGATAAAGCGTGAAGTTGTTCGTACGCGCTGAAGAATCATGGAGAATCCACCTGCTTCTGTTAGATAGAGTTTATTTCTAGCTCTTGTAAATGCAACGTACGCAAGACGTCGTTCTTCTTCCACACCACGATGACTTTCATTCACTGCTCGCTCATTAGGGAATATACCTTCATTCATATCTGAAATAAACACAGTATCAAATTCCAAACCTTTAGCCGCATGAACTGTCATTAACTGCACAAAGTCACTTGCCAGTGTCTCTTCGCGGTCACCATAGAGGGATACCAACTGTAAGTATTCATCAAGACTACTTTCTGGATACGTCTCAGAGAATTCTTTTACATCATCAATCAATTCTTTTAAGTTTTCAATACGATCTTGTTCCTTGGCTTCAGTTAACATCGCACGATAACCACTTTCTTCGATGATTTGCTCAAATAGCTTGAAGATTTCAACCTCTCCACTATTTGCACGCTTACGCCATGATTCAACCATGTTTACAAAGTTCTCCATGGTTGTTAACATCTTGCCGCTAAATAGAGAACTGTCTTTTAATACTTCATACATAGAAGTATTTCTTGCGCGTGCAGTTTCCACAATTAAATCCATCGTCTTATTTCCAATTCCACGCTTTGGACGATTGAGAATACGTTGTAGAGCAAGATCATCTGCTGTCGTTACCATACGTAAGTAACATAGGGCATCTTTTACTTCCTGACGTTCATAGAAACGTGTACCACCATAGATGATATATGGAATTCTTTCATCAAGTAGTGCTTTTTCTAAGGAACGAGATAAGTAATTGGAACGATATAAAATCGCAATGTCATGATAACTCTTGCCTTCACGATGTAAACTAGAAATCTTCCCCGCAATCCAAGCAGCCTGATATTCATCACTCGCTGCAGAATAGTGGGTAATCTTTTCATCGCTATGACGATTTGTAAATAGTTCTTTATCTACACGATATTTATTATTTTTAATGACAGAGTTTGCACCGTTGAGGATTGCCTCAACAGAACGATAATTTTCATTTAGAATGATTGTCTTAGCTTGTGGATAGTCCTTAGCAAAGTTCATAATGATATTTACATCCGCACCACGCCACGTATAGATTGTCTGATCTGGGTCACCTACTACAAGTAGGTTATTATTTGGACCTGTTAATTGGTTGATTAATTCGTATTGTTTTTTATCGATATCCTGGAACTCATCTACCAAGATATAGTTAAAATGTCTTTGCCATTTCTCTAGGATTTCTGGGAATTTCGCAAACATGCGTACAGTCCATAAAATCAAATCATCAAAGTCTAATGCATATAAATCTCTTTGACGCTTGTCATAGAACGCATATATCTCTGCCTTTACTTTATCCGCATGATAATCACCAGCCAAAACAAGCGCTCTTTCTGGTGTAATATCTGCGGTTTTATTATTGGCAATGTAGTCTAACATAGAACTATAGGAATATGTTGTCGCATCAATTCCTTGTAACTTATACGCTTCCTTGAGTACAGACTTTTGGTCTTCTGTATCCATGATAGTAAAGTTACGTGGATATCCCATCGCAATAATATCTTCGCGTAGAATACGTACACATAAGGAGTGGATAGTACTTACCCATGGTGCACTTGTCTGACTAGCAAGCATATTACGAACACGCTCTTTCATTTCATTGGCTGCTTTGTTGGTAAATGTGATTGCCAAAATCTTCGTCGGCCACACATTTTCATCTTCAATCAAATGCACAATGCGCATTGTTAAAACTCTCGTCTTACCTGAACCTGCACCCGCAATAATTCTGAGGTACTTTTCTTTGGATAAGACTGCATCTTTTTGGTTTTCATTTAAACTATTTATATCAATCATCGCTACATACTCCACATTCTGCATTACTTCATTTTGATTCAAAATAACAATTTCGGTAAATCTATTTCCCGTAGGTTCTATTATACCATTGACTACCCTCGATGAGGGGCTGTAGCACAATGTAAATATATTATTTTCTTTTCTGAAACCCCTAAGGAAAGCGTGCAGTTCATGGTATAATGAGCAAAGAGGTAACCCCATGTCAAGAATAGCAAATCAATGGAAAGATTATACCTGCTTTGATGCAGGAAATGGCGAAAAATTAGAGCAGTGGAAAGGTATCGTTTTAAGACGTCCAGACCCACAAGCAATCTGGCCAGCAAAGCAGAATACAAACCTATGGCAAGATACAGATGCCATCTATCATCGCTCTGATAAAGGTGGTGGTCATTGGGAGTATCGCAAGAAGCTTCCAGAATCATGGACTATCAATTATAAAGATCTTACATTCAAGGTATCCCCAACTGGTTTTAAACACACTGGCTTATTCCCTGAACAAGCAGTGAACTGGGATTGGATGTCTGATCTAATCAAGAAATATCCAAATGAAGAGATTCGTGTTCTCAATCTTTTTGCCTATACTGGTGGGGCTACCATGGCATGTGCCAAGGCTGGTGCTGCAGAAGTGGTACACGTAGACGCATCCAAAGGTATGGTGCAATGGGCAAAAGAAAATCGTGACTTGTGTGGTCTTCAAAATCATAAAATTCGTTTTATCGTTGATGATTGTTTGAAGTTCGTTGAACGTGAAAAGCGCCGTGGACATACCTATCATGGTATCCTAATGGATCCACCTTCCTATGGAAGAGGTCCAAATGGTGAGATGTGGAAGTTTGAAAAAGAAGTCACAAAGCTAATCCAAGCTTGTGCAGAAATTCTTGATAAAGACGCATTATTCTTCTTAATCAATAGCTATACCACTGGTTTTTCTTCCATTGTTTTAGATAATACACTTCGTACGATGATTTTGCCAGATCATCCAAATGGTATTGTGGAAACTGGCGAAATTGCCCTTCCAATCGCAAATCGTGATTTACTACTCCCATGCGGAATCTATGGTAGTTGGCAGAGAAAATGATTAACGTCCTCTACGAAGATAACCACGTCTTATGCGTGGAAAAGCCAATCAATGTTCCTGTCATGGAAGATGATTCTCACGACATGGATTTATTAACCATATGCAAAGAATATCTCAAAGAGAAATATCAAAAACCAGGTAACGTATATTGCGGTCTAGTACATCGATTAGATCGTCCTGTTGGTGGCGTCATGGTATTTGCGAAGACCTCCAAAGCAGCTGCTCGTTTATCCGAGTCTGTTCGAACACACCAACTAAAGAAAGAATACCTCGCAATTCTCGACGGTATTCCTACAAAGAAGAGTGATACATTAGAAGATTATCTATCCAAGGATACTCGTACCAATACCGTCAGTGTGACTGACCCAAACCATGGCAAGAAATGTCATCTATCCTATGAAGTCGTTGACCAAAGAGGAAGACAGTCACTTGTACACATCATACTTGGTACAGGTCGATCACATCAGATTCGCGTTCAATTCGCTAGTCGCAAATTACCACTCATTCACGATCAACGATACAATCCACATACAACAAAAGGTCCGATTGGATTGTATGCATTCCGCTTAACATTCCCACACCCAACTTTAAAAACACCTATCGTAGTACAAGCAACCCCTACTTCATCAATATGGAAAGAATTTGAGGTGAACTATGACAAACTATAATAAAAATCCCCAAAGAGTACAGCACAGTAGCGGTACAATCAATCCACCAAAAAAACGCAAAAAACCAAGACGTCGTATTCGTCCTGAAATTTTGATTGGACTTGTGATTGTTCTTTGTATTCTGGTAACAGCACTAATACTGCCAAATATGATTACCAATTCAAAGTTAAAGGGTCTTGGCTATACCAATACGCAAATCAAAGAAATCAAAAATGAAAGACTCACAAAGGAAATCTTGGACAATCGATACTACTCTGTGGCACTTGCAAATGCACTTGATAAAAAGACACTAAATGTGGATTACTTAGAGCTTTACACATCTGTAAAAGATAATCGTGCACTAACTGCAGAAGATTTCTTACTTGCTAGTCGCCTTAAGGATAAGGGATATGAGCAAGCACAGATACTCAATCTCTTTAAGAATTTAGAGTATTGGGAAATTACACCACTACTTGTATTCGATTATCAATGGGATGAAAAAGTATATATCGATGATTGTGTTCTACATCGTGATACAAACTCCAAAGATTCTTTCACATTATCAAACAAGTTCATTGAATCAAATACAGAACATATCGTATCCGATCCTGCTTCCATCACAGTATATGTGAATCAGAAGAATAATCTACCAGCAGATTACGCACCAGAAGATTTACAGACAATTGATCTTCAATACGCATCACAAGGTGTACAGTTACGTGCAGAAGCCGCTAAGAACTTTGAAGCACTTTCTGCCGCAAGTATTCAAAACAAGGTTCCATTCTTTGCGTCAACAGGATATGTATCCTATCAAACATTAAAGGACATCTACAATTCCTATAACGCAGATGTAGCTAGCTTATATGCGGATGTTCCTGGACAATCTGAACAACAGACAGGTTACGCTGCAGATGTAAGTCCTACATATGAAGGTGGTGCCTTCTCACAGACCAACACCTATCAATGGCTCAAAGAAAACGCAACGGAATATGGATTTATCTTACGTTATCCTGTTTCAAAAGCAGCGATTACAGGCAATAAGTCTGAAACAAACCAGTTACGTTACTTTGGCAAATCACTCGCTAAGGCAATCGTTGATTCCAATCTAACTTATGATGAATATTACGCATTATATCTAGCAAGTTGGTCAGATGAGAAAAATATGCCAAAGGAAAATGTATTAAGTGCTACAAATTATCAAAAATACCTAAATGAAAAGTCCGAAGAATAATCGGACTTTTCTTTCTATTTTCCTAAGAACTTCAAGATTTCTTCACGTCTAGCTTCCATATCATTGTAGCCAAGTTCATATAATGCTTTTGTCTTTTCAACATCACCCTTATAGCGAGATACCTTGATATTCTGTGATGGCTGGATATGTATTGCTTTACCCTGTTCTACTTGTTGGTTGATAATCTCAACTTGATGATAGTAGTTTAAATGACGGACATGATAGTCTTTGGCCATCTGTGGACACTTGCGATAGATGATGCGCATTAAGAATTCCACAAACTTACTTGCTGGCTTACGAACATAGTCCTTTGGCTTTGTAGTGATGACAAGTGTCTTTGTACATCCTTGTTCTAATGCACGCTCAATCGGAATCATCTTTGTAATACCACCATCGAGTAACTTCTTACCACGATAGTTTACAATCGCTGAAGCGATTGGAAGTGCGCAACTACCTAACAATACTTGCATACTATCGTCCATTTCATCAATGCCATAGTATACTGTCTTGCCTTCATCTAGCACATAACAACCCACTTCAATATTTGCCTTTTGATCTAATAAAGGCTGAATTGTCATATGTGCTTCCTTCTTTAATACATCATTGAATAGATGATTGTATGCCACAAAATGACCTTCTTTTAATAGCGCCTTAAACCCAACGATATCTGGTGCGATAGAGTATTTTGTTGCCAAATCATAGGCAATCTTTGTTTCTTTTTGCCAATAAAGTGCTAGATATACCGAACCACTCGAAATACCAACACCATAATCAAATGTAATATTGTTATCGTTTAACCACTTTACGGCACCTGCAGTATACGCTCCACGGATACCGCCGCCTTCCAATACTAAACCAATCTTTTCCATATAACCTCTTCTTTATACTAATGGGATAAAAACATTTAGAACCGCTCTAAATACCTTTACGATCCATACTGTATCACGCACCTCTTCATATGTAACTTCTTGTGATACTTCAAGTGCTTCTAAGAAATTCTCTTTCATCTTATATACAGAATCTGTATCATACATCACCACACCATTTTCAAAGTGTAGGAAGTAACTACGATAGTCTGTATTCGCTGTACCCACAATTCCTAGCTTGTCATCAGCCACCATATTCTTGGCATGATTGAAGCCCGGTGTGTACTCATAGATTTTAACACCGTTTGAGATTAAATCGAAATAATGTCCCCGGGTAATCTGGAATACAAGTTTTTTATCAGGAATATGTGGTGTTAAAATACGCACATCTACACCATTCTTCGCAGCCATCTTCAGTGCAGTCTTCATTGACTCCGTTAGGATTAGGTAAGGTGCGTCGATATAGATATATTCCTTTGCATGTTGAATCATATTTAAATGCACATTTAACGCAAATGGTTCTTCATCTGTAGGGGTATCGGAGTATGGTTGATAGAAACCCTTCGCATTTTCAGGATACTCATATAACAAATGATATTGCTCGTAATCGATACTATCATTTGTACCACGCACATAGGTATACATCCCTAAAAACATACAAGTAAAGGACCATACTGCATCCCCTTCAATCATGATGGCACTATCTTTCCAATAACCAAAACGACGATGTCGATTGATGTATTCATCCGAGATATTCACACCACCTGTAAAGGCAACACGGTTATCTACCACCGTAATCTTTCGGTGGTCACGGTTATTCATAAGAGCTGCTAGAGATGGACGAATCTTATTGAAACGATATGTTTCAATGCCACGTTTGTTTAGTTGCTTATCAAAGTGAATTGGAATATCCAAGGCTCCAAAGTCATCATAAATCATGATAACTTTGACACCCTGTTGAACCTTTTCCTCAAGTAACGCAACTAAATCATCTAACATCCAACCTTGATTAATAATGAAATATTCTAAGAAGATAAAATACTTTGCGCTAGAAAGCTCTTTTTTAAATACTGGGTACCATTCTTCACCACTCTTGAAATAGGTACTTGTTGTGTGTTCATAAACTGGAAATCCACCACCGCGAATCCCATAACGGAAGATCTGTTTTGCGTCTTCATCGTGGATATCATCAAGTATCGATTCATCTGGTTTGATTAGATCTGAAAGGGAACGTGTTGCACGTACGGTTCCATGATGTAGTTTTTTCGGCACCTTACGGTTTCCTGTAATCAGATAAAGTGGAACCCCAATCACTGGTGCAGCTAATACCAATAATAACCAACCAATCTTATACGATGGATCGTTTCTTCGATTGATAATATAGATTGCGATAATCAGCGCTAAGATATCAAGCACTGGCATTGCAGTTCCATAAGTTGTAGAACCATAAAACAGTATTACAAAAAATCCCAACTGTAATAGGAGCAGTGGAATCACTACCATTAATCGACCTGTCAGTACTCGCCATAATTTCTTCATAAAAGTATTATACCAAACTCCTTTTCATTCTCTAAATTAGAGTATCAATAAATAGATATTCTTAACTTTCTCACCACGTCGATACAGCCAATGATTCTTTGGAACATTCACTGTCTGTAGTAGCTCTGCATGTAGGGATTGTATTGTCTTATCGCTTGCGATATTGTCTGGTGAACATGTAATAATCACATTGTGAAAACGATACTCTTCTTTTGCGATTTGAAGTAACAATTTGCATGCATGATAGGCATAATGATTTCCACGAAATTCATCATAGATTCGATAACCTATATTTCCTGCATAGTATAATTCTTCATCCATGCCAAAGCGTAAATCACATTCACCAATACACTCATAATCTCCATGACGATAAATGCTATAAACAATCGACTTTGGTGAACGATTAAAAAATGAAACTGGAATCACTTCCCGAATCCTCAAATCGACACTATCCGATTCATATAGCTGTTTCTTTATCATTGCAGGTTTCCTATAGTTTTTCTTTTACGATATATACTGGACGATTCTTTACTTCCATATATGTCTTTGCTAGGTATTGGCCAATCACACCAATGGACAATAGTTGTAGTCCAGATGCTAGTAAGATAATACATACCAGTGATGGCCAACCAGCAGTTGGATCACCAAACATTAGCTTACGGATTACAACAAATATAATCATCAAAAATGAAAGGACACAAAACAGCACCCCTACAAAGGACGACATCGATAAAAGTGCTGTGGAATATGCGGTTAGACCATCATATGCATATCTCCATAACTGCCAAAATGACCACTTGGTTTGACCATATTTACGCTGTACATTCTCATATGCAACCCACTTTGTATTAAAACCAACCCAACTAAAGATTCCTTTCGAGAAACGATTCTTTTCTGTAACGGAAAGAACAGCTTCTACCACACGCGTATTCATAACACGATAGTCTCTTGCTCCATCCATTACTTTTGTCTGTGAGAAACAATTTAAGATTTTATAGAATAATTTTGCAAACCAAGAACGGATGCGTGGTTCCCCCTCTCGCGCAGTACGTCTAGCAACAACTTGATCTGCACCCGCAAAAATCTCATCAATCATCTGTGGTAGTAATGATGGTGGATCTTGTAAGTCAACATCCATAATCGCAACTAAGTTTCCCGAGGCATGTTGAAGGCCTGCATAGATTGCGGCTTCCTTGCCAAAGTTACGAGAAAATGAGAGGAGCTTTACGCGCTTATCCTTTTGATGTAAGTTCTTAATTTCTGTAACAGTTCCATCTGTTGAACCATCATCTACGAAAATCAATTGATACATGATTGCATGTTTTAAAAAGTAAGCATCATTCTTACAAAATTCTTCGTAGAAATATTTGATGTTTTCTTCTTCGTTATAACAAGGAACGATAACTGTTAATAATTTCGGCATAATACTTCCCTCATCTTTGCACTTAAAATAGCATAATCATCGCTACACTTCAATGTAGGATGTTACTTCAAAAGTAAAAAGGTTTAACCAGATGGTCAAACCTTCGCTTCATTAGTCAGCGACTTCTTTCGCAATCTTGCGATAGATATCCTGTAATTCTTGTTTTTGTGCATCGGACAATTGTTTATCTGGATCATCC
This sequence comes from Solobacterium sp., assembly GCA_015256455.1. Classification (GTDB taxonomy): domain Bacteria; phylum Bacillota_I; class Bacilli_A; order Erysipelotrichales; family Erysipelotrichaceae; genus Bulleidia. The sequence continues at coordinate 38,808 of JABZMB010000004.1, forward strand.
TTTGATAATTCAAAATCATCTAAAAGTGATACATGATAATCAACCAGCTTACCATTCTTTACACCGATAACTGCTGGCACATAGAAGCCTTTTTCACCAGATGAATTTACCTTTAATACTGGATCAATGTATTCTAGTAACTTCTTGTAGTCATCTTTTTCAACTTTCGCAGAAGCGTCGACGTAATAAATTGTTAAGTTTAATTCCTTTGCGACTTCATTTAACTCTGGAACAGCACGGTTACACCAAGCACATTCATCATATCCGTAATAAAGAATACCTGTTCCACCCTCTTCAAACATACGTAGAGATTCTTTCAATGTGATAAGTTGGAAATCTGCGACATCATTGCGAATCCACTTATAACCTTTCATATCTGCCTTTGTGGAATTTAATTTGATTGGATTTGTGATTGTGAGTGTATTTGAAGTTTCACTTGTAGATGTGTTCTTCTTACTCTCAGTTTTATTGAAACAGCCTGCTAGTAATACGACTGCTAATAAGCATGTTAAGATTTTTTTCATTTGATACCTCTTTTCTTTGCGTTTTAGTATAGCACAATTTTGAAAACTCAATCTATTTTTCTTACTTCAACAGAATGGGAAAAAGATTCAATCTTTTCACGCGTAGCCATACCCTTAGAGTATGCAGTTGCAGAACCGCAAGATGCCCCAAAGCGGAAGCTATCAACGATATTTCTGGAACGGTTATATTCCATCAAGAATCCCGCAACGAGAGAATCTCCAGTTCCTACTGTATTTACAATCGTTGTTGGATCTAATACATCACACTGGAAAGTGCCTTCCTTACAAGCAAGTACTGCATTTCCATCCGTATCTAAAACCATAACATTTTCTACACCTTGTGCATGTAATTCTTTCGCTGCACGGCTCATATCATCGACTGTTTCAACAGGATAGGATACAAGTTCTTTGACTTCTTCCTTTGTTGTCTTCAATAAGAAAATCTCTGTTGATAACATACTCCTTACAAGCTGAGCATCTGTATCCAATACAACCTTGATGCCATCTGCCTGCAACTTCTTTAAGATAGATACCATATGTTCAACGGTATAAGATGGTGTATTTCCAGCCAATACAAGAACATCATTTTCATATAGAGTATTTAGTTTTCCCGCTAGATTATCTAAATCTTTATCTTGAATATACGGACCACATGCATTCATGTTTGTGTCAGTTGTAGAATTACACTTTACATTGATACGTGTATTTCCATCAATATAAGAGAAGTTAGGACGAATATCCTGATATTTCGTTAATAAACGTATATAGAAATCTTTTGTAAATCCACCAAGGAAACCAAATGCACGTGATGGAACACCTAAGTTGCTTAAAACAATAGAAATATTGATACCCTTACCACCCGCTTCATAGTATTCCAAATCAGAACGATTTGTTTTACCTGCTTCAAGCGGTTCTGAAAACTCCATGTAATAATCTAACGAAGGATTTATCGTACATGTACAAATCATATTACACCTCTGCTACGTTCTGAATAATCTTCAAGATTACTTGTACAGATAATTCTAATTCATCGATGACGCAATATTCGAAGCGACCATGGAAGTTTCCACCACCACAACCGATATTAGGACATGGTAGTCCCATGAAGGAAAGTTGCGCACCATCAGTTCCACCACGGATTGGTTCTTGAAGAATATGAATTCCTAACTCTTCCATGGACTTTTTCGCAATCACAACAGCAGTTGGATCTTTATCCAATACTTCCTTCATATTACGATAACTATCCTTGATTTCAATTGAGACAGCACCTTCTCCATACTTTGTATTGATAAATTCAGCTGCCTTTAACATTAACTCTTTCTTCGCTGTTAACTTTTGATAATCATGATCACGAATAATGTATTCTAATTCTGCATTTTCTACATCACCCTTCATATCATGAAGATGGATAAAACCTTCCCATAACTCTGTATGTTCCGGTACTGCATGTGCAGGCATCATTGCTTGATATTCACATGCAAGCTTTGCCGCATTAATCATACGATTCTTTGCGGAACCTGGGTGAATGGAACGTCCTTTGAAATGTAATACTGCAGATGCCGCATTAAATGTTTCATCTGATAATTCACGTACTGTTCCGCCATCCATCGTATAGGCAAACTTAGCACCGAACTTCTTTACATCAAAGAAGCGTGGACCATTTCCAATTTCTTCATCCGGTGTAAATCCAATCGCAATCTCACCATGCTTTACTTCTGGATGTTCATGCAAATATACAAGAGCTTCCATAATGGAGGTAATACCAGCCTTATCATCTGCACCAAGTAATGTCGTACCATCCGTTACCATTAAACGCTTCCCCTTAAATTCCTTCATCCATGGGAAACGTTCCATCGATAATGTTACCTCTGGATTTAAAGCAATGTCATTGCCATCAAAGTTTTCAATGATACGTGGATTTACATTGGTGCCACTAAAATCAGGGGCTGTATCCATATGTGCAATAAAGCCTACTGTATCAATTACTTTATCTGTATTTGATGGTAGCTTTGCGTATACATAACAATGTTCATCAACGGATACATCTTGTAATCCTAACTCTTTTAATTCCTCAACAAGAAGATTTGCTAAATCAAATTGTTTCTTTGAGGAAGGTGTTTCTTTTTCATTTGCAGGATCTGATTGTGTATCAATCTTGCAATAACGTATTAATCTTTCTGCTGCGCTCATATTCTTACTCCTTTTCTGATTGTAAGAATGAGTGTTCATACTGAATCCCATTCTTTACGTTTTCTAATGTTTGTTTATCACAGAGTGTCTCAATGATTTTTAATGCAAAATCAATCGTCGCACCCATACCACGACCTGTAATCAAGTTACCATCTTTGACAGCCAATACCTGTTGGTATTCACCATTAAAGCTTGGTTCATCGAAAGTTGGATAACAAGTATACTTTCTACCTTGTAGTAAACCACGATGACCTAAAATTGATGGTGCTGCACAGATTGCACAGGATAACTTCCCTGCTTTAAAATGTGCTTCATATAAATCAACGAGTTTCTGATTGTTTTCAAGATTTTGTGTACCTAATTTTCCACCTGGCAAAATCATAACATCATATTCATTTTGAAACTCGCTAAACAGTTTATCAGCCTGAATCTTCACTTGATGAGATGTTGTGACTGTCAGTGTCTCATTCATCGAAATCATATCAATTGTCAAACCTGCACGACGTAATAAATCAACTGTTATCAGTCCTTCACAGGTCTCAAATCCATCTGCCATAAAAATTGCACATTTCATTTCAATATCTCCTATCGATTCGTTGTTTCTGTTTCAACTTATGATAAATATTATACACCTTTAAGGCTTTGCCTTATCATTTATACTCTATTTTATATATGTTTGTAGCATAGAAAAACCGCAGTATCTGCGGTATTCACTTTAAAATTTGACGAACTCGTTTTTGTAGTTCTTTCACTGTTTTCTCTTCGAACCAAGGATTCTTGCCAAGCCATCGAAAGTTCAGTGGGCTTGGATGAACAATTGGGAAGTACTTTGGTAAATATTCTTGATAGCTTTCTACTGTTTCCGTTAGGTTCTTCTTTTTATTTTTTCCTAGATAATAATCGATAGAATACTTTCCAACCAACAACGTCAATTCAATATTTGGCATTAACTTTAAAAACTTCTCATGATATTCTTGCGCAATAAACTTGCGTGGTGGTAAATCACCTGTTTTTGCCTTACCAGGATAATAGAAGTCCATTGGTAAGATTGCGATATCCTTGCTATAGAATTCTTTATCATCAATTCCCATCCACTTACGTAAGCGAATACCAGATTGATCATCGAAAGGAATTCCTGATCTTTCTACATGTGACCCTGGAGCTTGTCCGATAATTAAGATTTTTGCGCTAGCATCTACCTGTAAGATAGGACTATATCCGTTCTTTGTATATTCTTTATTCCGTGGATCTTTTTTCAACTCTTCTAATAATTCATCTATTTTCATCTGTATGACCTCTGAAAGAAAAAATCCCGCTATCTTTCGATAACAGGATATATCAATTACATTTCAGATTCAATCTTTCCGATTTCACGAGCGTGTCTTCTACGATCGATTTCTGTTAAATACTTCTTACGAATACGAATATCTTCTGGTGTAATTTCTACAAGTTCATCATCATTGATAAATTCAATCGCAGCTTCTAATGACATGATACGTGGTGGAACAAGCTTCATCGCTTCATCGTTACCAGTGGAACGAACAGCTGTCATCTTCTTATTCTTGATTGGATTAACACCCATATCCATATTCTTAGCAGATACACCGATAATCATACCTTCATAAACAGGTGTCTGTGCACCGATGAATAACTGACCACGTTCCTGAATATTCCAAAGAGCGTATGTCATAGCACTACCTGTTTCAGTAGAAATGAGTGCACCATTTTCACGTTGTGGAATTTCACCCTTAAATGGTTCATAACCATCTAAACGCTGTACCATAGTACCTTCACCATGTGTCATATTGATGAAGTCGGATCTAAATCCGATTAATCCACGTGTAGGACACTTATAAGTGATACGTGTATATGTGCCAATTTCTTCCATGTCAGAAAGAATACCCTTACGTACATTGAGGGCAGAGATAACAGAACCAGAATATTCTGTTGGAACGTCAATCACAACTTCCTCGATAGGTTCACATGTAACACCATCAATCTTCTTCATAATAACTTCAGGACGTGATACTGCAATTTCAAAGCCTTCACGACGCATTTGTTCTAGTAAGATTGTTAAGTGTAATTCACCACGACCAGATACCTTAAATGTATCTGTAGAATCTGTATCTTCAACCTTTAAACCAACATTTACTTCAAGTTCTTTATCTAAACGTTCACGAATATTACGTGAAGTTACAAACTTACCAACTTGTCCAGCAAATGGAGAATCATTAACCATGAAGTTCATGGAAAGTGTTGGTTCTTCAATCTTTAACATTGGCATTGGATCTGGAGCACCTTGAGGACAGAGTGTATCACCAATATTAATATCAGGGATACCAGAAATCATACAGATTTCACCACACTGGATTTCTTCGACTGGAATACGACTTAATCCCTTGTAGATAAAGATCTGATTTGTCTTTCCTTGGTGTGCACTACCATCCGCATTACATACTGTATAAGATGTCGCAGCCTTTAATGTACCTTTATATACACGTCCAATTCCTAAACGTCCAATATAATCATCATATGCAAGTGCACTGATTTGCATCTGTACCGGCTCACCAATCAGGTTTGGATAAGCTTGTGTATGATGGATAATTGTTTCAAATAGTGGCACGATATCTTCATTTGTACCATCCTGCTCGTAATTAACAATACCCTCTCTAGCCTTACCAAATAGGATTGGGAAGTCTAACTGATCATCTGTTGCGTTTAGTTCGAGGAACAATTCATATACTTCATCGATAACTTCATTAGCACGAGCATCCTGCTTATCCATCTTATTGATTAATAAGATAGGACGAAGACCTGCTTCTAATGACTTCTGCAACACGAAACGTGTCTGTGGCATTGGTCCTTCTGCTGAGTCTACTAACAAGATAACCGTATCAACTGTTTTGATAATACGCTCAACTTCGGAAGAGAAGTCTGCGTGACCTGGTGTATCAACGATATTAATCTTGTAGTCTTTGTATGTTACAGAGCAGTTCTTGGAATAAATAGTAATTCCTCTTTCACGTTCGAGATCGTTGGAGTCCATAATGCAGTCTACAACCTTTTCGTTATCTTTAAATACATGACTCTGTTTGAGGAATGCGTCTACTAACGTTGATTTTCCAGCGTCAACGTGAGCAATCACAGCAATGTTAATAATCTTTTGATAATCCATCTTCTCTTCACCTTCTTTTAAGCATAAGCGGATAAATTATATATTTTATAGCCATAAATTACAACCCAAACCCACTTAAAATACAGATGTTTTCATTGACGATAGATGTGGAGGTTGCTATAATATTTGAGCGATGCACCAGTGGTGGAATCGGCAGACACGTACGCTTGAGGGGCGTATGAGGCAACTCGTGCAAGTTCAAGTCTTGTCTGGTGCACTAATTTAACCCACAACAGTGGGTTTTTTTTATGCTTCCACCTACATTTTCATATGTACTTTCATGAAAAATATTGCAAGTCGGTATTTAATTTCAATAAAAGTAATGTAAGCGGTATAAAATCTCTTTACTTTTATTAGTAGCAAAATTATCATGTATATCTATAGGAGGAAAAGAGTAAATATGAAAAAAGTATTGATTCCGGCTTTAGCTTTAACTATGGCTTTATCCTTTGCCGGCTGCTCAAAATCTGAAAAAACAGGTTCTACAGCAGAAACAAAAGAGACAGTAAAGACAGACTACGATGTAGTAGTTATTGGCGCTGGTGGAGCTGGTCTTACTGCCGCTATTACTGCAGCTGAAAACGGTGCATCCGTTGTTGTTGTTGAAAAGATGGCAGCTATCGGTGGTAACACAGCTCTATCTGGTGGTGAAATGGCAGCACCTGGTAACTGGTTACAACAAAAAGAAGGCATCGAAGATAGTGCTGATAAGTTCTATGAAGATGTCATGAAGGGTGGCGACTACAAGGCTAACCCTGAACTCGTTAGAGTTTTAGCTGACAACGCTTTAAGCGCTGCTGAATGGTTACGTGATGACATCAAGGTTGACTTCGAAGACAAGATGATGTTCTTCGGTGGACACAGCGTAATGCGTTCCTTAGTACCACACAACGAATCTGGTGTTGAAATCATCCAGAAGTTAAAGGCTAAGGCTGATGAATTAGGTATTACAGTATTAACAAACACAAAGGCTACTGAATTAGTAGAAACAGACAAGAAGGTTACTGGCGTTAAGGCAACAACAAAAGATGGTGATGTAACTTTCACAGCTTCTAAGGGTGTTGTTCTTGCGACAGGTGGTTTCGGTTCTAACATTGAAATGCGTAAGGAATATAATCCAGAAATGGATGAAAAGATCCTATCTACATGTTCTCCAGGAAGTACTGGTGACGGTATTGTAATGGCTGAAAAGATTGGTGCAGCTACAGTTGATATGTCATATATCCAAACATATCCAACATGCGATATCACATCAGGTACATTATTATATGTTGGTGACGTACGTTTAGCTGGTAGATCAATCCTTGTTAACAAGGAAGGTAAGCGTTTCGTTGAAGAACTAGAACGTCGTGACGTTATCTCTAAGGCTGTTACAGAACAGACTGGTGGCGTTTCATACATGTTCTGGGATGAAGCATCTATGGAAGCTTCTGGTGTTAAGGAAGCTCACCCTGAAGAATACGAAAGACTCATCAAGGAAAAGCACTTAGTGAAGGCTGATACAATTGAAGAAGCTGCTGCTTTCTTCGGTATTGACGCTGAAGCATTAAAGAAGACTATCGCAGACTACAACCAATACGCTGCAGATGGTAAGGACTTAGAATTTAACAAGCGTGGTAAGTTAGTTGCCTTCGGTGAAGGTCCATACTACATCATGGTTTCACAACCATCTGTTCACCACACAATGGGTGGTGTTGTAATCAACACTAACGCTCAAGTATTAGACAAGGATGGCAAGGCTATCTCTGGTCTATACGCTGCAGGTGAAGTTACTGGTGGTATCCACGGTACAAACCGTCTAGGTTCTGACGCTATCGCTGATATTACAGTATTCGGTAGAATCGCTGGCGAACAAGTATCTAAGTAAAAATATACAAAGCAAGATGATTTCGCATCTTGCTTTTATTTTGGTAATCTCTATTGTTCTTATATCTTTTTTACTGTAATAATTGTATAACTACATGAATTTACTATGATTTTAATATCATCAGTAATACATATCCAATTCCTTCCTTCTTTGGATATCTTACAATTCTTATCTCTTATTTTATTTTTACAATACTCGACAACATCTTCTATATCTGAATTCAAACTTTCTTGGATCCTAATTAGTCCATCAGGAGTTGTATTCATTTTATCTACATTGAATAAAAATTCTTTTACCGTTTCATTTTTAAGTATTTTAGTATTATTTGAAAGGAATTCCTTTACATCTTTTACGTAATTCTCTATACATTCTTTCCATTCATCATCATTTCCCCACCAATGATATTTTGAATAATTCATTCTATCCAAAACTTTAGATGGGTAGATTTTTTTCAATCTCCAATTACAAATATGTTTACTTTTAATAATACATTCTATCAGACTATTTTTATGTCTAGATTTTCCTATGACAACAAGTTTATCCCCACCATCTCCCCATTGATGTGGAGCAATATATACTTTAGTACCAGGAGAAAAAAGTTTTACACCAGATTTTATTTCATGTTCTTCCCCATAAAATCTTTTATCAACTATATTTCCAACCATACACCATCTCCAGAGATAATTTTTAACTTTGTTTTCTACCATAGTCATTTTACCTTAACCTAATTATAGCATGTAAAAAAGCCTCAATAATGAGGCTAATTCCATTGTTTAAAATCGTTATGATATAGCTGAGAAAGTTCTTTCGGTTCTACACTGCCTTGTGGATATGTATAGACTGAAAGATTTGCGTCAGTATACATCTGTTTTAAGGCATCGATATATTCCCAACTATATTCAATCATCTCCCACTTAGTAAACCATGAGTTATCACCAATCATGCACGCATGTAACATTCTTTCGTATGCTTCTGGTGTGTTTAACTTAAAGATTAAATTACAGTTTTGGCAGAAGTCCATCTGTGCTTTTGTAATACTATCTTCACCTGGTGTCTTGATATTAAATTCAAGATATACTCCTTCTGTCGGCTGAATCTTAATCACTAGTACATTAGGATCTACATCCTCACGCTGTCTTTTGAATGTGATTTTAACTTCAATCTCACGTCGAGCCATTTTCTTACCTGTACGGATATAGAATGGTACACCTTGCCAACGTTCATTATCAATAAACAGTTTTAATCCCGCAAATGTTTCGGTAGTAGATGCAGGGTCCACATGTAGTTCTTCTCTATATCCTTCATACTGCCCCATCAATAGTGTGTCTTGAATCTTTAGTTCATTGACTGGACGTAGTTGTTTTAGAACTTCAAGTTGTTGTTCATTCATATTACCAGTTGGATCATCTACTGCTACGATACTCATAATTTGTAATAAATGGTTTTGAACCATATCTTTCAGAGCACCTGCGTGATCATAATAGTTTCCTCTTGTTTCAACACCAACTTCTTCCAGCGCAGAAATCTGGACATAATCAATGTTGTCTTTGTTCCAAACATTGTTAAATAGTAAGTTGGCATCACGAATTGTTAGAATGTTACGAACCATCTCTTTTCCAAGATAATGATCAATACGATAAATATGATCACTACCAAATAAATTCTCTAATTTTTTGCTTAGGAATTTTGCAAGTTCTAAACTTGCACCAAATGGCTTTTCCAATACAATCTTTGGATCATGCATGTTTTTCATTGTAGAGACACCATCTGTAATTCCTTCAAAGAAATCTGGTGCTACCGCATAATAAACAACATGATTCTCAGTTGGATGTTCTTCGTAGTATTGGTCTAATAACTCATATTGAGCTTGATCGGTAAAATCCATGCGGAAGTAATGAATATGTTTAAAGAATGCTTGTAACTGCTCATCTTTTACCTTTACTTGGGCAAACTCGCTAATCCAAGGTTCTATAATCTCATGGTAATCCGCATCTGTGTAATCACGTCTTCCAATTGGAGTAATTAAGAACTCTTCAGGAAGTTGATTTTTGATAAATAGATTATACATAGCAGGTAGAAGCTTACGATATGTTAAGTCTCCTGTTCCACCAAATATTGTAAGTGTTAATTTATTCATGACTGCCCCACTGATGGTGTTCAAAGCCTTCACGGTCGACTCTTTGATATGTATGTGCACCAAAGAAATCACGTTGGCCCTGAATAATATTTGCACCTAGACATACGCTAGATAATTGGTTGATGTATGTAAGTGCAGCAGTAAATACTGGTAATGGTAAATCAATGGATTGTACAATTATCTCTTTTAGTGCTGGTGTATTTTCTAATACTTCATTTTTGAATACTGGATATAGAAGTAAATCATCTGCGCCATTATCATATGCATGCATGATATCTTGTAATAACTTTGCTTGGATGATACATCCTGCTCTAAAGATAGCCGCAATCTGCTTGAGATTTAAATCCCAACTATACTTATTAGACGCATCACGATATAAATTGAATCCCTGTGCAAAGGCAACTGTCTTAGCTAATTTATATGCTTGATGTACCTTCTCAATATCAACATTCTTCTTATGAATTGCACTTTCATTGCGATATGCATCGCGTAAAGCAAGTTGGTTAGACATAATACGTGCTTGATACGCTGCTGTTAATAAAGACGCATTAAATTCTTGTCGAAGTGCTTCGATACTTGTCCAACGACCTGTGCCCTTATTTCCTGCCACATCTAAAATCACATCAACAAGGTCATGTTCTGTAATAGAATCTTTTTCACGTAACACAGTTACTGTGATATCGACAAGATAGCTCTGCACATCTCCTTGATTCCATTGATCTAACACATCCGCAATTTCGCTATTTGTATAACCTGCGGTGTACTTTAGAATTAAATATGTTTCTGCAAGCAACTGCATATCCGCATATTCAATTCCATTATGTACCATCTTTACATAGTGACCACTACCTTCTGGTCCAATATATGTACAACATGGTTCTCCATCCTTCTTAGCAGAGATGTCTTCCAATATCTTTCCTACAGAAGCGTACGCATCCTTATCTCCAGATGGCATAATACTTGGGCCTTTTAAAGCACCTTCTTCACCACCAGATACACCAACACCAAAGTACTTTAATCCATGGCTAGCCATCTGCTTATGACGACGATTTGTATCTTCAAAGTAAGAGTTACCACCATCCATGATGATGTCTCCTTCATCTAATAGATCAACGAGTTGTAATAAGACATCATCAACTGGCTGGCCAGCTGGTACCATCAAAAATACACGACGTGGCTTTTCAAGAGAATTTACAAAATCCTCTAGTTTTTCAAAACCACTAAATCCAGGGATGTTCTCATCGATTAATACTTTCGTACGTTCGAAAGAACGATTATATCCACTTACCTTGTAGCCATGGTTTAGCATATTTAATGCAATATTCTTTCCCATGACACCTAATCCAATTACACCTATATTACTCATGTTCATTTCTCCTCATAATAATAGAAACACCTTCTGGAATTGTTACTGTAGATACTGCATCCTGTATGTATGCATGTTCAATTGGTAGTACACTTAGTGAATCCGAAAAGCGATTTGCGACGATAATATCATCATCCACAATCACAAAGTCACGTGGATGTTTACCAGCACATGATGTCACTTGAATACGTTCGATATCTTTTCCAGATACATGTAGCACTGTAATGACATCCTGTGTACGTGTTGATACGTATAAATAATCACCCTTCTTACGTATTGCGGCTGTATCTTTCACATGTGAAAGACCGTTTTCTAACAGTTCTACTGTATTTACAACTTTCTTTGCATGCATGTCTACAACATATAGAAGATTACTTAATTCGCCTACCACATATAGGTATTTCTCATCATCTGAGAACACCGCATGTCTAGGTCCACTACCTTCTTCAAATTGAATCTCATCTATAACCTTAAAATCTTTATCAAGAATCTTTATCTGATCCAAAAAGAGACATGGCACCAGATATTGATCCTTGTATGGAATAACCTGATGACATCCAGCCTTTTCTTTGATATGTGTTCTTTCAAGCAGTTCTAACTCGTTATTTTCAAAACGTAAAAGTGTTACATCTCCACTGTGGAAGTGAGCCGTAAAGATCAAGTTGTCTTTTACACCAACGTAACAGGATGTAAATGCTTCAAAAACGATATGATCGATTTCGTTGCCACTTAAATCAAAGACAGCTACACCAGAGCCATCCTCAAAATCACATACAGCTACGATATAATCATTCATCCATGCTAAATATTTTGGATTACACACTTTTGTAAATAAGCGGACGTCTTTTACCTTACGTTCTTCATATGTAAACGCATAAATACCTTCACTTTTTTCAGACGTATACGTTCCTACATATCCTGTATATGACATTTTTAGCTCCTTTTGTATTTCTATTGTTTTATTGTATTCTCTTTTATTTAAAAACACTGCTATTTTGCCCTAAAACGCAAAAAAGCCAGAGTTCTCTGACTTTTATATTTCTTTGGATTTTTCCAGTGCAGACGCAATCACCTTATCCATATCATAGTACTTATACTCACCTAAACGACCACCAAAAAGGATATTTGTTTCATGTGATGCAAGTTCCTTATACTGCTCATATAAAGCTGTATTCTTTTCATCATTGACTGGATAATATGGATCATCACCCTGTTTCCATTCAGAACTATATTCACGACTTATGACAGTCTTAGGCAAATCATTGCCTTCTTCATCTTTTCCAAATGTAAACCATTTATGCTCAATAATACGTGTCCAAGGTGTTTCACGGTCTGTATAGTTTACAGCCGCATTTCCTTGGAAATTTGGAATATCTAAGAGTTCATTTTCAAAACGAACAGAACGATACTCTAATGTACCTAAGCGATAATCAAAATAAGCATCGATTGGGCCAGTATAGACTACCTTTTCCGCAAGTGTATCGTACTCTTCTTTTGCTTCAAGATAGTCAACATTGAGTCGCACTTCAATACCTGCAAGCAGGTTTTCAACTAGCTTTGTATAGCCACCAACAGGGATACCCTGATAGAGCGCATTAAAATAGTTATTATCAAACGTTAAGCGTACTGGTAAACGTTTGATGATAAATGCTGGTAGTTCAGTACAAGGCCTTCCCCATTGTTTTTCTGTATATCCTTTGATTAGTTTCTCATAGATATCTGTTCCAACAAGTGAGATTGCCTGTTCTTCAAGATTTGTCGCTGTTTTAATATTTGCGGCTTTCTTCTGTTCTTCGATTTTGTTAATCGCTTCTTCCGGTGTTACAACACCCCACATTTTATTAAATGTGTACATGTTAAATGGCAAAGAATATAACTCCCCATGGTAATTGGCGACTGGCGAATTTGTAAAACGATTGAATTCGATAAATTTAGTAATGTATGTCCAAACATCTCTATCATTCGTATGGAAAATATGTGCACCATACTCATGTACATCAATGCCTTCTACCTTCTTTGTGTAGATATTACCAGCAATATGAGGTCGCTTATCAATGACAAGAACTTTCTTGCCCTTTTCTTTTGCCTGTTGGGCAAATACCGCACCAAATAATCCAGCACCTACAACTAGATAATCATATTGTTTCATATGTACTCCTTATTAAGCACCGTATTTTCTACGGATAATATCTGCAACCTTCCCTACTAGACGTTCACAGATTTCATCTGTCTCAGCTTCAGCCATTACGCGTAATAATGGTTCTGTTCCACTTGGACGAACAAGGATACGACCATTACCATTGAGTTCTTCATTTACTTCATCGATTGATTTTTGAACTTCTTTATCATCCATTACAAGTGTCTTATCAGTCACCTTCACATTTACTAGTAACTGTGGATAAATCTTAAGTCCATCACAAAGCTCGATAATACCCTTACCAGTATTCTTCATAACTTCAAGCACAGAAAGAGCCGTTAATAAACCATCACCTGTTGTGGCATGATCCTTCAGGATGATATGTCCACTCTGCTCACCGCCGATAACATAGTTATCACGGAACATGACTTCAGAGACATACTTATCTCCAACCTGTGTCTTTTCAACTTGGATGCCTTCACGCTCCATAGCCTTGTATAGGCCAAGATTTGCCATAACTGTTGTAACAATTGTGTTATTTGTTAACTTATTTAAATCGCGTAGGTATTTACCAACGATATATAACATAAAGTCACCATTAACGAGTTCACCATCTGGACGAACCATAATCTGACGATCCGCATCACCGTCAAACGTTAAACCAACAGTATAGTTACCCTTCTTCATCTCTTCACAGAATAATTCAGGATGTGTAGAGCCACACTTTGTATTGATGTTAATGCCATTTGGTTCATCATGGAAAGCTGTTACTTCAGCACCTAATCTTTCAAGTGCCTTCTTAGCTGTAAATGATGAAGAACCGTTTGCACAATCAATCGCAATCTTCCATCCACTCAAATCTAATGGATATTCTTTTACAATCCAATCTAAGTAAATTTCAATTCCTTGTGGATATGCGATAACCTTACCAATTTCACTATCTGTACGATATGGAATTGTAACTTTACCATCAATATAGTCTTCAATGAGGCCTTCAATATCACTAGATAACTTGAAACCATCATTCGAGAATACTTTAATACCATTATCATAGAAAGGATTATGACTGGCAGAAATCATCGCACCGCAGGCAAAGCCGTTCTCCTTTGTCAAAAGGCAAATCATTGGTGTTGGACAGTATCCTGCTAGATATGCATCACAACCTTCAGACGTAATACCTGCTGCTAATGCATTTTCAAACATATCGCTAGAAAGTCTTGTATCCTTACCGATAACAATTTTATTTTTTCCTTCTTTGCTGAAATAGTATCCCAAGTATCTTCCAACCTGGAAGGCTCTCTCTGCTGTTAATGCTTCATTTGCTTTTCCACGGATACCATCCGTGCCAAAATATCGTCCCATACGCTATTCTCCCTCTTTCTGTTGGGTATTTTGATCACCTAAAACTGTGAGTGTTAGTTTATTGTTTTTTAGGCTGTATTTCACAAGTCCTGTTGATGGTTGTTCCACCATCACTTCAAACTCATGTTGTCCTGGCTCTGCCGTAGACATATCGATATATAGATAAATATCATTTGCTGTAATCTTACTGATATTATCCTGTGTACCAAATACTTCTACATCCATCGTAGTAATATTATCCTCTTGTGTAGCTTTGTAGTTATGCACATTGTTCTTGTAATTGATTGGAACTGATGTGATTGTTCTTGTTGTAGCTGCACCAAGCTTTACATCAACACTAACAGTAGAAACTGTTGCTGACGTAATACCTGTAGGAAGTGTAATATCTTGTGATACTGTTGTATCTTTTGTAAGATTTGAAACATCCACTTCAACTGTAACTTTCTCAATTTCAAGTAATGCGCTTTCTGTACCATAGATTGTAACAGTCTGTTTATCAGCCACAGCTGAAGCGACTGCCTGATTATCACCAGGTGTACCCTTAATCTTTACTTCAATCGGAACTGTCTTGTTAGGTGAAGTAACTGGTACATATACATGCATGGATTGAGGTTCAATATCTACATTTACAATTTGACCATTTGCATCATAGGCAACAAGTTTTGCATCTTGTTCAAAATCCGCAGTTTGATTGGATACGTCGATAAGTGCCTTTACAAAGGCAATCTGATTTAATGTATCCTGTGAAGCACGTACATCTACGACAGAAGACGCAAACTGAGGAGTACCTACGTTATAAATACCATCCATCTTATCGCGATGAATAATATCATAAGATAGCGAGAACTGCTGTGTAACTTTCTTCTTGATTGTTACAACCGCATTCGATGGGTTAACGATTGTACTAACAGAATCTCCGAATCCCTCCGCAATCAATGTTACTGCATGGGTTCCCTCTGTTAAGTTTGTTAGGTCTGCAACAACCTTGCCATTTATGGTGCTTGCAGCAGTAACACTTGTCGCATCACCTGTAATCGTAACATCAGTTGTTGTTGGAATTCCTGAAATTTCATACTCTTGCGTATCATATTGTACATATACCGCAACATTTTGAACAGTACGACTTGTCTTAAGTGATGTCTGATATAGCGATGTGATATCGTTGTAGTTTACAACGACATATAACAGTGCAGCTAATATCAACGATACAACTTTTGCATATTTTGCATTAAACAATACGCGGTCAATCCCTGTAGAAGCGTAGTGAATGAAATGGATAATATTCTTTACAAATCGATCATATTGACTTGATATGCGCTTTGATTGATTTGCAAGATGTTTTGCAAGTTCAAGCTTATTATGATCCATATGGTGTTTTTTCTTATTTGCCATTATCGTTCACCTCCTTGCTTATGATCAGAGGTATCTGATTGTTTATAATTTGCTTTGTTATGTGTTGGATAACTTGGTGTTGGACGCTTTTTCTTATGTGGAAGCTTTATTGACGCAGCTTTCGCAGCCGCATCTGCTGCTTCATGTACATCCTGTAATGCATGTTTTTTATTTGTGGATGTACCATTTTGTTCAGCCGGAATAACTTCCTCTGCAGTAATCTTTCCTGTTTCAAGAATTGTTTCTTCATTAGCAGCTGGTGTATCATCCATCTTTGTTTGAAGTTCATGTACATCTGCTTCAATGATTGTTTCGTCATCGTCATCTTCACCATTTTCTTCGGTTTGACCAACGATGATATGTGTTAGATATTTACGCAGTTGTTGTTCATTTACAGCAATCAACTTGCCACCTTCTGCAATCGATACATTTCCTGTTTCTTCCGAAACAACAATTGTAATCGCATCTGTAATTTCGCTAATACCAATTGCCGCACGGTGTCTTGAACCATATCGAGATGGAATATCTGCTGTTGTTGGAGGGAAATATGCACTTGCACATGCAATCTTATCACCCTGGATAATCACCGCTCCATCATGTAGTGGTGTCGAAGTAACAAAGATGGAAGTTAAAAGTTCTGCAGTCACATCAGAATTCAAACGCGTACCAGTCGCAATAAAGTCATCCAAAGGATGAGATTTCTCAATGGAGATTAAAGCACCAGTTTGGTCTGCACTCAACAAACGTACTGCAGTCACAATATTGTCTACCAGTTTTTCCTTTTCATTACCACTGAGTGAACTCATTCTAGAAAAGAAACTACTCTTACCTAGTCTTTCCAAAATCGTACGGATTTCTGGCTGGAAGATAATAATAACTGCTAAAAATCCCCAGTTAATAAACATGTTTGTTAAAAACTGCAAAGTCTTAAGATTCATGACTTTTGCAAGTACATCTACAATGATGACAAAGATAATACCTT